>CAIUAC010000413.1 GCA_903896985.1 uncultured Sandaracinus sp. | reverse complement strand
GGTCGAGCTGCGTTCCGGCGGAGGCGACCACCGCGCGGCCGAGGGTCGAGCTGCGTTCCGGCGGAGGCGACCACCGCGCGGCCGACGGTCGAGCTGCGGTCCGGCGGAGGCGACTACGGCGCGGCCGAGGGTCGAGCTGCGCTTGGAGGCGGGAAGCGGGCGCTTTTCGAGGTTTGGGCGGCCGAGGAGGGCTCGCGTCTGGTACGTTCGCGCCATGCTGGAGCGCGCGGCGCTTCACCAAAGCCGCTTTCGTACCCCTGGAGTCACGCCTGACGCGCGCGGCGTCGTGCTCGGCGAGCGCGGGCTCGTGCTGTTCGCGTCGCTCGACCGCGCGGTCGCGTTCTTGCGCGCGTACGGCGACGAGGGCTCCCTCGACGAGCTGGTGCCGAGCCTGCTGATCCGGCGCGTCGTTACGCCGCTGCGCACGCGCGAGATCCTGCTCAGCGTCCTCGCCGAGTCGTCGTACCGCATGGACCGCGTCGCCGGGGTCGCGCGGCTCTCCGGCGGGCTCGTGTTCACGGGCACCTCGCGGCACTTCGTCAAGTACCGCGACGCCGCGTCGCCGCTCGGCTACGACGTGCAGGAGCTCGAGGCGACGCCGGCGGATGTGCTCCTCTATCACGACGCGTTTCAGCAGGCGTACACGCTCGAGCGCGACCTCGACCTGCGTGAGCTGCTGCTCAAGCTCTCGCTCGAGCGGATGCCCGCGAGCGAGCGCCGCGCGACGCCGCGCCTCTACGCGACGGCCGAGACGGGCGTCGGGAACGCGCTCGTGCGCTACCTGTTTCGCTGGCAGATCGACGCGCGCGTCGCCGTCGCCGAGTGGCCGGGCGAGAGCGCCTTCGACGACGGTCCGCGCCGCGCGCACGTCTTCGAGCTGAGCGACGCGCCGCCGCGCATCGTGAAGCTGCTCGCGTCGCTGCCGGGGGTGCGCCTCTTCGAGCCCATCGGCGAGAGCGTCGCCGTCGAGCTCGGCTTTCGGCATCCGGTCGCGCTCGACTCGTGCCCGAGCCTCTTCAAGGGCGATCAGCTGACGCTCTTTCGCGCGGGCGCGCCCGTCGACGTGATCGCGCCGATGCCGCCGTTCGCGCCGGTGCGCGCGCTCGTCCGCACCGACCTGACGCTCGCCGAGACGATGGCCGACGGCAGCGCCCCCGCGCCGCGCCAAGGGCCGCGCGTCGCAGTGGCGGCGCCGATGACGCTGCCGCTGCGCCTGCGCGCCTCGAACGCCCCGTGGAGGCAGGTGCGCGCGACGGTCGTGCCGCTCGCCGAGCGCGCCTGGCTCGCGCGGATGCTCTACGTGCTGCCGCCGCGCACGCTGACCGCGCTGCGCGTCGCGCTGACCGCGGACGCCGCGTACCTCGTCGACCCGGCGGGCATCGAGGGCGTGCCGCTCGGCGTGTTCTACTCGGAGCTCGCGCCGCGCATCTACATCCCGGCGGGCACCGCGCTCGAGCCCGCCGTCAGCGCGGACGTGCTCACGGACCTCGTGCGCAACCCGCAGAACGGGCTCGTCTTCTTCGAGCCGGGGCGCGACGCGCCGACGGTGCTCGCCGCCGACGCCTTCGGCCCCGTGACGCGCCGCGCGCTCCGGGCGATCTCGGCGGTGCCCATCGACGCCGAGGCGCTCGACCTCGCCGAGCCGGAGCTCCCGCTGCTCGAGTACGGCGAGCCGACGCGCCTGCCGCTCCGCGGGCTGCCGGGGCGCACGCCGAGCGACGACGAGGGCGGCGCGTGACCGCCGACGAGGCCCGCTCATGACCGGCGACGGGGTGCGCGCGTGACCGAGGCGCGGCGCACGCAGGCGGTGGTCGACGAGTTCCTGCGCGGCTTCCTGCTGCCGCTGCTGACGGGCGGTACGGTGCGCGTCGGTCGCGCGCTCGCGCCCGGCGTGCTCGAGGCGGCCGCCCTCTCGGCGAGCACCGACGCCGACACCGACGACGCCATCCTCGAGGCGCTCTACGACGCCGCCGCCGCGCTCACGCCGACGCGGCACCTCCGCTGGCCCGACCGCGACGCGCTCGCCCTCGCGCTCGCCTGCCACGACCTCGCCGTGCTCAGCGACCCGCTGCTCGACCGCGCCTTCGCCCGCGGCGCGCGCGCGACCATCGCCGGCTTCGTCCGCACGCTGACGCAGGCCGCGGCGCCCGTCCGCACGCGCGGCGGCGCGCTCCTGCGGCACGCGATCGTCTCGCGCTTTCTGCTGCTCGAGCGCACCGACACGGTCGTGCGCAACTGGGCGTACACCTACCGCTACTACGGCCGCCCGGTGCCGGGCCGCGTCACCGCTTGGAAGACCGTCCGGCGCGTGCAGACGGCGTCGACCCAGAGCCCGCTCGAGGCGCTCCTCGCCGCGCTCCCCGCGGACCTCGGGGGCCCCGCGCTGCTCGCCGCCATCCTCGCGCAGTCGCCCGTGACGCGCGTCCTGCACGGCGACCCGCGCACGTTCCGCGTCGACTGGCCGGTCGCGTCGGTGCTGAGCGACGCGGGGCTGCGCGGCGGCCTCGTACGCGCGCTGCTCGCGGCCGACGCGGCGCGCGCGAGCGAGGCGGTCGGCGCGGCG
>CAIUAC010000412.1 GCA_903896985.1 uncultured Sandaracinus sp. | reverse complement strand
GCGGTAGCGCAGGCCGACGCGGAGCCGCACGAGCCCGAGCGGGCCGAGCGTCTCGCCGTCCGCGTTCTCGAAGGCGCCGCCCGGGAAGAGCACGCCGCCCTCGAGCCCGCCCGAGAGCACGAGCCCGTCGGTCAGCGTGCGGTGCGCGAGCACGGCGCCGTCGAGCTCGACGCCGAGCATCCGCGAGCTCGCTGGGCCACCGAGGAAATTCTGCGAGCGTGACAGCGCGCGCTGCGCGTACGGATCGACGAAGTCCGCGGTGGTGACGGCGAGCACGCCGCCGAGGCGCGCCTCGAGCCAGCCGAGCGGGCGCCAGAGCGCGTAAGGGAAGACGTACGCCGCGCCCGAGACGCCGCCGTTCGTCGGCAGTAGCTCGCTGCCGCGCGCCGGGCGTGCGGCGACGCTCGGGTCCTGCGAGAGGGCCGCAGAGCGCGCGGTGAACGCCGAGAGCACCTCGGGGAAGAGCACGAGCCCGACGCGATGGTCCGGGTCGATCGTGCCGCGCCGCTGAATCGCGTCCTCGCCGTTCGAGTCGCCCGACGCGTAGCCAGCCTCGAGCACGACGTCGAGCTTCGGCGCGGTGCGTCCGAGCTGCACGATGCCGAGCAGCTGCTCGAGGCCTTGCTCGGCGCGCTCGGTCGTGCGCGCATAGGTCGTGCTGCCGCGCGCGTAGGCGCCCTCGGCAGCGGCGTAGTAGCGCGCCCCGTCGAGCGTGCCGCCCCAGCGCGCGAACACGTCGACGAACGTCGCCGTCAGCTTGTCGTTGAGCGCGTTCTCCTGCCATCGATAGGCGCCGTACGCGCCGACGCGATTCTCTTCGCTGCCGTAGTACGCCGCGAGCACGCCCTGAAACGCGCGCTCGTCGCGGCGCTCGTACTCAGCGAGCAGATCCGACACGACCCAGTCCGACGCGAACGCGACCACGAACGGCACGCGTTTGCCCGCAGGCTGCACGGCGAACATCGCGCGCCGCACGACGTCGCCATGCTGGTAGTCGCCGAACACTGGCGGCGTGTCTCCGTCGTTGGCGACCATGCCGAGCCCCCAAGAGAAGCCCATCTGTCCCACGCGCAGCAGCCCGACCTCGCTCTTCCACTCGAGGTAGAGGTGCCGAAAGCGCAGCCCCGGATAGGCGTACTCGTCGCGCCGCCGTGCCTCCGGGCCGACCCCCGTCGCGAGCTCTCCGAACGCCACCCCGTGGAGCGCGTCCCCCTGCGCGTAGACGTGCAGCCCGCGCGCGAGCTGCAGGTCGGCGCGCAGCCGCAGCCACTGCTCTCCCCACATCGTCTGCCCGAGCGTCGCGCCCGCGCCGGGCAGCGGGCGCAGCGGCACCTCGCTCATCGCGTCGACTCGTAGCTCGTATTCGCCGCCGAGGGTGAAGTACGCGGTCGGCGTCCCCGGTTCCTGCGGCGCAGCCTGCGCCGCGGCGGAGGACGTCAGCCCCGAGGCGAGGAGTGCGAGCGTGAGCGTGAGTGAGACGCGGTCCATTTCGTTCTCCGACCGGCGCGTCTTGGCGACGCTCTCCGCGCGGCGCCGATGTTACTCTCCCCCTCGCGCGGCAGGGCCATTTTCCCCCGGGCGCCCAGACTCAAGATGCGCCTCCGACCGGCCCTGGCCTCGACTCTTCTGCTCCTCGTCGCGTGTGACGGCGGCGGCCTCCCGAGCGGCTGGCGCGCCACCCCCGACGGCTCGGGTCCCCGCGTCACCTGGGACCTCGACGCCGAGTCGATGCCCGTCATCCCGATGCCAAACGACGTGGCGACTTGGCCCGATCCGACGTCGCCGACGGGCCGCCGCATCAACGCGAGCATGGCCGTCCCGACGAACCTCGAGCGACGCACTCGGGAGCTCTTCGATCAGCTCGACGGCTGGGGGACGTTCGCGCCGATCTCGGTCGCGTTCGACGCGGACCTCGACGTCGCGGACCTGCTCGCGCGGCAAGGCGGCCCCGATCATTTTCACGAGCGCGACTTCCCAAATCACGCGGTCTATCTCATCGATCTAGAGACGGGGCTGCCGGTGCCGCTCGATCTCAACAGCGGCAATTTCCCCTACGGCGTCGTCCACACAGACCAGTACTTCGAGAACGACCCGCGCAGCACGGAGTCGAATCTGCTCTTCGAGACCGTGGAAGAGGACGCCAATGGCAATGGCACGCTCGACCCGGGCGAAGACGCCGACTACGACGGTGTGCTCGACCACCCGAATACCCTCGATGGCCGGCTCGGCGCGAGCCCGACTGACACCTACGATCGAATGGCGTGGTTCTACGAGCGCGCGACTCGCACGTTGATCGTGCGTCCGCTCGTCCCGCTGAAGCAGCGCACGACCTATGCCGTCGTGCTCACCGACCGCCTGCGCGGGCTCGACGGGGCGCCCGTGCGCTCGCCCTTCGACGACGTGCATCACGCGCATCAGCGCGACGCGCTCGCGCGCTTGCCTGCGAACTTCGCTGCGCACCCGGAGCTGTATGGCTCGCTCGCTGCGAGCGGCTGGAACGGCGTCGCCTTCGCCTGGACGTTCACGACGCAGTCAGTGACGAGCGACCTCGACACGATCCGCGAAGGGCTCTACGGGCGCGGCACGATGGCGCGCTTCGCAGAGCAGTTCCCCGCCGACGCGGTGCCCCTGCCGATGCAGGGCGGACCGAGCTGTCCCGACCCGGGTGAGCGCGTCTTCGTCGCGCCCGGCGACTCGTTCCGCGCGGGCATTCGCGAGCTCGCCTCGGGCGCGCTCGGGCTCTCTCCGGAGGCGACCGAGAAGCTCGTCGCGAGCTACGCGTCGCTCGATCACGTCGTCACGGTGTTGATCGATTCGCCTTATTTCTTCTCGGATCCAGAGCACGAACAGCTCGAGGACGCGTTCGATCTCGACTACCGCACCGGCCGCGCTCGCGTGACGAGCGAGGTGCTCACGATGACGATGTACATCCCGAAGGCGGACGCGACGCACGGGCAGCCGTTCGCGCCCGTGATGTACATGCACGGGCACGGCAGCAACGCCGCGGAGGTGCTCACCTACGGTGGCCTCGTGATGCAGCACGGCAACGCGCTCGTCACCATCAACGCGCACGGGCATGGGCTCGTCGCCGACACGCTGACGCGCGCCGCGGTGCGCACGGCGCTCGGTCACGCGTGCTTGCTCGGCATGGCCAACGCCTTCCTCAGCGGGCGAGCGCGCGACCTCAACGGAGACGGGGACTTCGACAGCGGCGCGGACTTCTGGACCGCGTACATCTTTCACACGCGCGACTCCGTGCGGCAGACCGTCGTCGACGAGCTTCAGGCGTTTCGCGTGCTGCGCTCGTTCGATGGGCGTCTGGCGGTCGCGCGCTCGCTGCCGCTCCGCGGGCCGACGCCGAGCGCGCGGCCCGAGGTGATGGCGTTCGACGGCGACTACGACGGCAATGGCAGCGTGGATGTCGCGGGCGACTTCGACGGCGACGGAACTCCCGATCTCGGCGGCCCGAGCGTCAGCTACGGCATGGCCGGCGGCTCGCTCGGGGGCATCATCGCGGGCGTCGTCGCGGGCGTCGAGCCGATGGTCAGCGCCTCGACTCCGGTCGTCGGCGGGGGAGGGCTCGCCGACGTCGCCATTCGCACCGAGAACGGCTCGGTGCTCTCCGCGATGATCCTGCGGATGATGGGCCCGCTCGTCGTCGGCACTCCGAACACGGGCGGCAGCGACAGCAGCTGCGCTGTCGGCGACGTCTCGCTCGCGATTCACGCGACCGCGCTCGACAGCCACGTGCGCACCGAATTCGCGTGCTTGCCCGTCGCGGGACTCGGCGCGGACGATGTGCTCTTCGTACGCAACGCGGCGAACGGTGTGGTGGCGTGCAGCGGCGTGACGAACGACGAACTCGGGCGCTTCCGCGTGCCCGTGCCCTCCGACGCGGGCGACCGCTGGACGGTCGAACTCTATCGTGGCGCACGCCCCGCCACGCAGTTCGGCGAGTGCAGCTTTCGTGGCGGCGCGCGGACGCCGGATCGCGTGATCGACTCTTGGGAGGTGGGCAACGGCACCGGCGCCAACTCGTGCCCTTCGTGCGCGAAGTTCGAGCGCAAGACCTGGCAGCGCGGCGACCCGCTCGTCTCGCCCGCGGCGGGCTTCGGGCTGCGCCGACAGACTCCCGAGCTCCGGCGCCTCGCGATGCTCGCGCAGATCGGGCTCGAGAGCGGCGACCCGATCAACTACGTCGGTCGCATCTTCCTCGACCCCGTCACCGCGCCCGACATCCCCGCGCGCCCGAGGAGCGCGCTCATCACGCACACCGACGGTGACCCGAACGTCGTCATCGCGACGGGCTATGCGATGGCGCGCGCCGCTGGCGTGTTGCCCTTCTTGCCGCCCGACGCGCCCGACTACCTCGCCGATTACCGCGCTCCCGCCAGCTTCCGCGCGGCATATCCGGGCTTCGACTCACCGAACGATGTGCTCCTGCAGAATCACGCGATCGAGGCGCTCCCGCGGTTGCAGCGCCATCCGGTCCCGGGCGGCGAGGGCTTCCTCGTCGACGTCGACGACCTCGCGGAGGGGCGCGCGACCTTCGCGAGCGACGGCGCGACGCAGCTTTCGGCAGACCTCGGCGGCGTGCTGCCCGTCACCGTCACGCCTCCGCTCCGTTGGTCGCGGCGCTCGCGGCGGGTGACGAGCGCGGAGGACGACGTCTGGACCTACGCCGCAGGGCAGCCGACCTCCGGCATCGTGAGCCCGTACGTGCGACCCGTCGGAATTCACGGTTTTTCCAAGATCTACGACGACACTCTCGGCTTCGATAGGGCCGTCTATATGTTCAACATGCTCGGTCGCTACCTCGGCACCGACGGCACGGATATCCCGTATTTGAGCGACCCGAGCGGGCATCAATGCCTCGAAGACTCGAGCTGTTCGTACATCCGCCGCTGACTCGAGCGTGCGCGCACCGGGGGCACCCGCCTGGACTCGACGTGCTCCGATGGCGTAGCCTTGGGCCTGGCGAGCGTGCGGCAGCGCAACTGTGCTGCCTCTCGCCGTCCGCAAATTCAGGAGCCTACCGATGTCCGCCATTCGCCCAGTCACCTCGCCTGCAGATCCCGTGCGCCCCGCGGTCGTCAAGGCTGCGCAGCCGAAGGACGCCGATGGCGACAACGACGGCACGCGGACCCCGAGGGCGGCCACGAAGGTCGGCGGGCCGCCGCAGATGGCGTCGGTCGGCATGCCGGGCAATCTGATCAACATCAAGGTCTGACGCGGGAGGCGGGGGCGACCTCGCGCCGAACCAGCGCGCGCGGCGGACGCACGACCCGGGCACTTCCCGCGTCGGCGTGCTTGCCGCGCTCCTAACGGCGCTCGATGGTCACTCGCACGAAGGACGCGGCAGAGAGCGTCGTGACCTCACGCGCGACGCCTCCCTCGACCGCGCCGGTGTTCGGAGCGCTCTGTCGCGGCGCTTGATCCGCGCCCTCGCCGAGCGGTTGGTTCACCTCCGTGCCGAGGTCGACGAGCAGCAAGTGCGAGGTCGCGTCGCCCGTCGCGAGCGCGCCTCCGCTGAAGAGGGGAATTCCCGCCGCGTCCGTGCTGAAGAACGTGTCGTTGCTCTCACCGAGCATCGCGGCGAGGTGCAGGTGCTCACCCTCGCGCACGTCGAGATCGAGCACGAACGCCTGCCCGGAAGCGATCGCCCCGTCGAGGTAGGTCGCCACGTTGTACGAGAAGACGCCGGCCTGCTCGCCCCGAGCGATGAGCGCTTCCGCCACCGGCACCGGGTCCCCGTCCTCCGCGAGCGCTTCGAGGCCCTCGCCGCGGTCCGCCTCCCCGAGCGCGTAGAGCGGCGACGCGCCGTTCGTCGTCGCCCACGCCCCCGGCGGCAGATGAAACGCGATCGGTCCGGTCGACGTCGTCAGCGCGTCGGCCGCGGCGACGTTCTCGATGCGCACACGGATCGGCGTCGTCGGCACGACCTCCGCGGTGCACGACGCGAGGAGCATCAGCGGCGCGCACGAGAGCACGAGCGCGGCCGAGAGTGAGGGCGTGACGACGAAGCGCGGCATGGCGTTCCCCTGTTCGTCGTGGGGCGCACG
>CAIUAC010000411.1 GCA_903896985.1 uncultured Sandaracinus sp. | reverse complement strand
GTCGTCGCGAACTTCCCGCTCTACGTCGGCGTCGACGTGCCCACCTCGGTGACGCTCCCCGCCGCGGGCGCCGCCGCGTCCTCCGGCAACGTCGAGGACGTCGAGGCGCAGCTCTTCGCGCTCCTCAACGACGCGCGCCGCGCGCAGGGGCGCCCGCCGCTCGAGCGCGACGAGGCGATCGCCCGCGTCGCCCGCGCGCACAGCCGCGACATGGTCGAGCACGGCTTCGTCGGCCACACCTCGCCGACGACCGGCAGCGCGGCCGACCGCGTGCAGCGCGCGGGCCTGCGCAGCGGCCTCGTGCTCGAGAACATCGGCCGCGGCTACAGCGCCGCCGAGCTCCACCGCGGCCTGCTCGAGAGCCCCGGGCACCGCGCGAACCTCGTCAACCCGGACGTCACGCACGTCGGCTTGGGCGTCGTCGCCGAGCCCGAGGGCGCCCGCACCGCGTTCGTCGCGACCGAGATCTTCCTCAAGATGGCCCACGAGATCGACCTCGCCGCCGCGCCCGCCGAGCTCCTCGCGCTGCTCAACCGCGCGCGCGAGGCCCGCGGCTCCCGCGCCCTCGAGACCGACCCGAACCTCTCCCGCGCCGCGAGCGAAGCCGCCGCGCACTTCTTCAGCGACCCACAGGCGACGCAGCAAGACGTCGTCGACGACGCGAGCGCGAGCCTGCGCCGCTTCTCGATCCAGTTCCGCCGCATCGGCGGCCTGATGGCCGTCGTCACCGACCTCTCCGAGGCCGGCACCCTCGAGCCCGCCCTCGACCGCGAGGTCCGCTACGTCGGCCTCGGCGTCGCGCAGGGCACGCGGGCGGACACGGGGCCGAACGCGATCTCGGTGGTGATCATGCTCGGGTGGGGGAGATAGCAACCCCCCAGCCCCCCTCGCGGGGGGGTTCGAAGACAGCTGGTATGGCGCTGGGCGTTGCTTTTCCAGCGGTGGGCTGAGCGGGGCCGGTGGGCGGCGATGCTCGGATGGCGGGGCGGCGACGCGGGCGGCGTCGTTCGGATAAAAACCGTCGCGGGCGGCCTCGTCAGCTGGTCTCGCGCTCGAACTTCGCACCGAGCCGCTTCTTGAGCGTGCGTACGAGCTGGTTGTAGGCGCTGTCCTGCTCGTCGGTGCCGCCCAACACGGTCGCGTCGAGGGTGTGTCCCTCGGGCAGGTACAGCTTCGTCGAGTGGTTCCAGCCGCCGCGCGCCGCGGGCGTCTTGGTGTGGCGCTCCTCGGCGTGCGTCAGCGCTGCGAGCGGGATGCTCCACTCGCTGCGCTCGCCGAGGCGTAGCCCGAGGAGCACCCGCGTCCGCGAGAGGCGGAGTCCCTGCTCGTCGAGCGTCACTCGCACCTCTTCGCTGAACACGTAATAGACGGCGGCGAAGAGCGCCGCTGCGACGAGCACGGGCACCGCCGCGATGAGCGGCCCGCGGGGCGCCAAGTGGAGCGTCGTGCCCACCGCGGGCACCACGAGGAAGATCGCCGCACACCCGACCGCGAAGCGACCCTGAGGCCGAACGACGAAGGACTCGCTCATGCCGCCATCCTCCCACGGCAGAGGCGCCCCGGTCACACCGGGCTCGGCGCCTCGCGCGCCGCCGACTTCGCGACCGCCGGGGTCGTAGGGCGCCATGTGCGTCGCCGAGTGCGCTGAGCGGGGCCGGTGTGCGGCGATGGCGGCGATGGGGAAGGTCTTGGGCTGCGGCGCAGGCGTTTTCGTTCGTCGCTGACGTCTGGGGGCTGCGGCGCAGGCGGCTGCCGTCGGTGGCTGCCCTCGAGCGCCGCAGCGGGACG
>CAIUAC010000410.1 GCA_903896985.1 uncultured Sandaracinus sp. | reverse complement strand
TGGTTCCAAGAGCTGATCACGCGCTTACAAGAGAGCACCAAGCGCCTCGAGGGCTCGCAGAAGCTCGCGTACCTCGGTGAGATCTCCGCGAGCGTCGCGCACGAGATCAACAATCCGCTCGGCATCATCGTGCTCAACAGCGAATTCCTCGCCAAGCGCGCGGAGGCGGGCACGCTCGAGCCAGGCGCCGCCGCCGAGGTCGGGCGCGTGCGGACGGCGGCGCTCCGCGCGACGCTCGCCGCGCAGAAGCTCCTGCAGTTCGCGCGGTACTCCACGCAGAAGACGCCCGCGACGCGGCGGCGCACGCGCGTCAGCCCGATCGTGCACGAGACGGTCGAGCTGCTGAAGGACCGCTTCCAGCTCTCGGGTTGCACGGTGCGCACCGAGATCCCCGAGGACCTGCCCGCTGTCTCGCTCGACGCGCAGGGCATCCAGCAGGTGCTCTTCAACCTGCTGACGAACGCGATCGACGCGTCGCCGAAGGGCGGCGAGATCGTGGTCCGCGTCGAGGTCGACGAGCGCGAGTTCGTCCTGTCCGTGATCGACCACGGCGAGGGGATGAGCGAGGAGCTCGTCCAGACGGTCAAGCAGCCGTTCGTCTCGACGAAGGAGCCCGGCGGCGGGACGGGGCTCGGCCTCGCCATCTCCGAGTCCATCGTCAAGACGCACGGCGGGACGCTCGTCATCGACAGCAAGGTCGGCGAGGGCACGACGATGGCGGTGCACCTACCGCAGAGGTCCACGCAATGAATTCCAAGGAACGAATCCTCCTCGTCGAGGACGACGACGACCTGCGCGCGAGCTGCCGCCAGGTGCTCCTGGGCGCCGGCTACGAGGTGCTCGAGGCCTGTGACGCGCGCGCGGCCGAGCCGCTGATCCTGCGCGAGCTGCTCGACCTCGTGATCACCGATCTGCGCATGCCGAACGGCGGCGGTGAGCACGTGGTGCGCACCGTGAAGGGCGCGACGCCCGACGTGCCCGTGGTCGTCGTCACCGCGTATCCGACCGTCGAGTCGGCGGTGAGCGGGTTTCGGGACGGGATCGCCGACTACATCCTCAAGCCGTTCACGAGCGATCAGCTGATCGAGGCGATCCATCGGGCGCTCAGCACCAAGCACGCGGACGACTCCTCCACGCTCGCGCGACGGATGGGCGCGCACGCCCCCGACATGCCCTTCATGCTGGGCGGGTCACCCGCGTTCCGCGCGCTGCTCGCCGACATCCGCAGGATCGCGCCGCTCGACGGCAACGCGCTCGTGCTCGGCGAGACCGGCTCGGGCAAGGAGCTCGTCGCGCGCGCGATCCACTCGTTCTCCAAGCGCAAGAACCACCCGCTCGTCGTGGTCAACTGCGCGGCGATCCCCGAGAATCTCCTCGAGGCCGAGCTCTTCGGCTACGAGCGCGGCGCGTTCACCGGCGCGAACGCGGCCAAGACGGGCCTGCTCGAGGAGGCGCACGAGGGCTCGCTGTTCCTCGACGAGGTCGCCGAGCTGACGGCCCCCGCGCAGGCCAAATTGCTGCGCGCGCTCGAGGACAAGGCCGTGCGGCGGGTGGGCGCCGTCCGCTCACGCCCGGCCGACGCGCGCATCATCGCCGCGACGCACAAGAACCTCGCGCAGGCCGTCGAGGAGGGCCGCTTTCGCGAGGATCTCTTCTATCGCCTCTCGGTGCTCGACATCCGCTTGCCGCCCCTGCGCGACCGCCCCGAGGACATCCTCCCGCTCGCCGTCGCGTTCCTCGACCGGTTCTGCAAGGAGAGCGACCGCAAGGTGGTCGGGTTCACGGAGGAGGCCGTGCAGCGCCTCGTGGAGCACTCGTGGCCCGGCAACGTCCGCGAGCTCCAGAACGCTGTTCAGAAGGGCTTTTCGCGCGCTGAGGGGTCGGTGATCACCGCCGATGACCTCGTCCTCGGGCGCTCTCCCGCGGCGCCGCATCCCGCCCCGGTGGGCACGGCGCAGCGTCACACCAAGGCGGTGGCGGAGTTCGAGCGAGAGCACATCAAAGAGGCGCTCGAGCGCAACGAGGGCAACGTGACGCATGCAGCCAAGGCGCTCGGCGTGCACCGCACGACCTTGCAGCGCCTCATGAAGCGGCTCGGGCTGACGGGCGCTGCTGAGTCCTAGCGCGGCGCCCGACCTCTGCGGCAGAGGGTCGAGCGGGCGGAGCGCGCCGCAGCGTTCGCGTCGCCGAGCGCGCTACCGGCGGCTGCGCTTGAAGGCGGCGATGGCGGTGCCGCCGAGGACGCCGACGACGGTGCCGACGGCCGCCGCGGGGACGGCGCCTGCGAAGCCGCCGAAGTGGTAGCCGGCGATCATGCCGAGGGCGGTGGCGGGGAGGCCCCACGCCATGAGGTGCCGCGCGATGTACATCTCGAGCTCATCGATGGCCGTCACGGCCTGCGCGTCGGTGCGGACGACCGCGGCGGTGGTGTCGGTGGTGGTATCGGCGGTCGTGGGCAGGGTGTGGGTCGTGGTGGTCATGGCGCGTCTCCCGTTTGATTGGAGAGCATCGCAAGCCGCGTGCCGCCGCACGGCTCGCTCGTATGAAGGCGTTTCTGATGAATTCGTCGACGCGCGTACAGCCCACGGTGCCGCGCGCCCGCAGCGGCGCAGCAGCGGCGCCGCGTCAGCGCAGCAGCGGCGCAGCAGCGGCAGCGGCGGCGGCAGCAGCAGCAGCAGCGGCGCAGCAGCGGCAGCGGCGGCGGCAGCAGCAGCAGCAGCGCCGCAACACC
>CAIUAC010000409.1 GCA_903896985.1 uncultured Sandaracinus sp. | reverse complement strand
CGACGGGCGCTTGGCTGCCGGCGACGTTCGCCGAGCGCACCTGGAAGCGCGTCAACGGTGGGCTCGTCGTGCAAGAGCGCGACGCGACCTGCGGCGCGGAGGTGCTCGCGGCGAGGGTCGTCACCAAGCGCGCGCCGACGTCTGAAGAGCTGCGCGCGCTCGACTTCGCCTGGCGCGTCTCGAAGCACGTGAAGTCGAACGCCATCGTGCTCGCGCACGGCACGGACGGCGGGGCGCGCACCGTCGGGGTCGGCGCCGGGCAGATGTCGCGCGTCATCAGCGTGCAGATCGCCTGCGAGAAGGCGGGCGCGCTGACGAAGGGCGCCGTGCTCGCGAGCGACGCGTTCTTCCCGTTCGCCGATGGGCTCGAGGCGGCGGCGAGGGCGGGCGTCACCGCGGTCGCGCAGCCGGGCGGCTCGGTCAAGGACGTCGACGTGATCGCCGCGGCCGACGCCGCGGGCGTCGCGATGGTGTTCACCGGGTTCCGTCACTTCCGCCACTAAGAGACACGTTGCCGATGCCCCACGCAGCTTCCCCCCGCATCAAGGTCCTCGTCGTCGGCAGCGGCGCGCGCGAGCACGCGCTCGCGTGGCGCATCTCGGAGTCGCCGCTCGTCGAGGAGGTCCTCTGCGCGCCGGGCAACGCCGGCACGGGCGCCGTCGCGACGAACGTCGCGGTCGAGATCGGTGACGTGCGCGGGCTGGTCGCGCTCGCCAAGGAGCGCGGCGTCGGGCTCGTCGTCGTCGGGCCGGAGGCGCCGCTCGTCGCGGGGCTCGTCGACGCGCTCGACGCGGTGGGTATCTTGGCGTTCGGCCCGTCGCGCGGCGCCGCAGAGCTCGAGGGCTCGAAGGTGCTCGCGAAGGAATTGATGGCGAAGTACGGCGTGCCGACCGCGGGCTTCCGCGTGTTCGACGACCCCGACGCCGCGACCGCCTATGTGCAGAAGTGCGCGCGCCCGCTCGTCGTGAAGGCCGATGGGCTCGCGGCGGGCAAGGGCGTCGTCGTCGCGGCGGACGCCGCCGAGGCGGTCGAGGCGATCGACGCGATGATGCGGGAGCGCGTCTACGGGGACGCCGGGCGGCGCGTCGTCATCGAAGAGGTGCTGCGCGGCGAAGAGGTCAGCTACCACGTCGTCTCGGACGGCACGCGCTACGTCGCGCTCGCGGCGGCTCAAGATCACAAGCGCCTCGGCGACGGCGACCTCGGCCCCAACACCGGCGGCATGGGCGCGTACTCGCCTCCGCCCGTCGTCACGCCGGAGGTCGAGCGCAAGATCCTCGCGCGCGTGATCGAGCCGATGCTCGACGGGCTGCGGCAGGAGGGGCGCACGTTTCGAGGCGCGCTCTTCGCGGGCGTCATGGTGGTCGACGGCGAGCCGTGGACGCTCGAGTACAACGTGCGCTTCGGCGACCCGGAGTGTGAGGCGCTGATGGCGCGCTTCGACGGCGACCTCGTGCCGCTGCTGCTCGGCTCCGCGCGCGGGGATCTCTCCGACATCACGCCGACCTTCGGCGCCGGCGCCGCGCTCTGCGTGGTGCTCGCGGCGGCGGGCTACCCGGTGCGCGTGCGGACGGGCGACGCCATCGACGGGCTCGACGCGGTCGCGCAAGCCGCGCCTGGCGCGCGGGTCTTTCACGCGGGGACCAAGCGTGACGGCGACGTCGTGCGCACGAGCGGCGGGCGCGTGCTGACGGTCTGCGCGGCGGGCGCGACGCTCGACGAGGCCGCGGCGCTCGCCTATCGCGCGGCGGACGCGATCCACTTCGACGGCCAGCAGCTGCGCCGCGACATCGGGTTTCGCGCGCGGACGCCGAAGCTCGACTGAGCGGGGCGGGCAGCGCCGCAGAGGGCGCGGGGCGGGCAGCGCCGCAGAGGGCGCCGGTCAGGCAGCGCCGCT
>CAIUAC010000408.1 GCA_903896985.1 uncultured Sandaracinus sp. | reverse complement strand
TCTCCGCAGAGAGAGACGAGCGCGCCGACGAGCCGACGCTTGCTCGAGGACGCGTCGAGGTCGCGCACGAGCGAGCGGTCGAGCTTGACGAGCTCGGGCGACAGCGCCGCGAACGTGGTCAGCCCAGCCGAGCTCGCGCCGAGTCCGTCGAGCGCGATGCCGACGCCAGAAGTACGGAGCAGCTCGAGCTGCCGGCGGCACGCGGCGAGGTCGCTCCCGGCCGTCCGCTCGCTCAAGACGAGCATCAGCTGCGACGCGAGGCGCTTAGTCATCAGCTGCGCGGGCAAGGACTCATCGAAGAGCTCCCACGGCGTCGGGCTGACGAGGAGCTTCGTCGCGGCGCTGCGCTCGTCGAGCACCAGCAGGGCGGACGCGAGCTCAGCGCGAGACACCCAGCCGTAGACGGTCTGCGCGGCGAAGCTGACGATCGGCCGATACGCCGTCGAGCCCAAGCGCCGTACCGCCTGAGCGGACGGCGCTCGCGGCGGAGGGGCCGCGGCGCGAACGATCGACAAGCGGGGTCCCATCTACGTCGTGCCTCTGACCGCAGGAGCGGCTGAATCGAGCGCTTCCTTGAGCAGGAACGACCCCGAGACAGACATAAGAGACAGTGCTGCGCAAGTTGTGTACGAATCCGCTCAAGCCTGGCGGCCATGCGACCGAAGACATGGGTGCGACACGATGTCGGCCGGATGCCAAGACGGCGACCGGGAACCTCAAGGAAGAGAGATCACCATGGCCCTCAGTATCAAGACGAACGTCGAATCCCTCACCTCCCAGCGCAACCTTTCGGCGACCTCCAAGGCGCTCGCGTCGAACTTCGCTCGACTGTCGAGCGGCTTGCGCATCAACACTGCCGCGGACGACGCGGCCGGCCTCGCCATCAGCGAGAAGATGAAGGCCTCGATCCGCTCGATGGCCCAGGCGGAGCGCAACGCGAACGACGGCATCTCGCTCCTGCAGACGGCGGAGGGCGCGCTCAACGAGAACGCGGGCGTCCTCGTCCGTATGCGTGAGCTGGCGATGCAGTCCGCCACCGACACCGTCGGCACCACCGAGAAGGCCCTCGTCAACAACGAGTTCGCCCAGCTCAGCAAGGAGATCGACCGTATCGCGAACGTCACTGAGTTCAACGGCACGAACCTCTTCCTCGCCGGCAGCACGACCGGCTTCGACTTCCAGGTCGGTACCGGCACGACGGCCAGCGACAAGATCAACACCGGTGGTGTTCTCAGCATGGCCGCGTCGACCTATGGCGCCACGGCTGGCGGCGCCGGCGTCAACCTCACCACCGCGACGGTCGCCACGAAGACCGATGCCCTCGCGGCCCTCACGGCCCTCGATACCGCCATCGCGTCCACCTCGTCCACTCGCGCCACCTACGGCGCCGTCCAGAACCGCCTGTCGGTCACGGTCTCCAACCTCCAGAGCGCTCGCGAGAACCTCACCGCCGCCAACTCGCGTATCCGCGACGTCGACGTCGCGGAGGAGAGCTCCGCGATGACGCGAAACAACATCCTGATGCAGGCCGGCGTCTCCGTGCTGTCTCAGGCCAACCAGTCCCCGCAGGCGGCCCTCAAGCTGCTCCAGTGATCTGACGCGCGGGGGGTCGGGCGCGCTCGCCTGACCGCTCCTCCCCTCCGGGAAGCGCGGCTCGGCTGAGCCGCCCGACCTCCCCGCGCGTTTTCTCTCGCTCTCGGTCTTCTCCTCCTTTCTGCTTCTCTTCCGCCTCCTCCTCTCCGCCCCGGAGCCCCTCATGGCCATCGCGTCGTTCAGCGGACTCGCCTCGGGCATCGACTCAGCGGCCCTGATCTCGGGCCTCGGCGCGGTCGCGCGGCAGCCGATCACTCGCCTGCAGACCAGCCAGACGACGCTCAAGACCCAGGCGGCCCGCGTCGACGATCTCTCGTCGAAGCTCACCGCGCTCGCCACGGCGGCGCGCGCGCTCGACACGACGGATGAGGTCCTCGCCACCAAGGCGACCTCGGCCAACGCGAGCGTCGTCAGCGCCTCGGCGACCAGCGGGGCGGCGACCGGCGCCTACAGCCTCCACGTCACCTCGCTCGCCAAGGCGACGCGCGCCTACGCCGATCCCGTCGCCGCGAGCGATCAAGCGGGACTCTTCGGCACGGGCACGCTCTCGCTGACGATCGGGGGCACGACGACGGACCTCAGCATCAGCGCGTCGGACACGCTCAGCTCCGTCGCCGACAAGATCAACAACGCCGGCATCGGCGCCTCGGCGGGGCTCGTCTACGACGGCGCCAACTGGCGCCTCGCCGTCAACGGCACGGACACCGGCACGCCGAACGCCGTCACCTTCGGCGAGTCACCGGGGCTGACGCTCGGCCTCAACAAGCCCGCCAACCTCATTCAGCCCGCGGCCAACGCGGCGTTCGAGATCGATGGGCTCCCCGTCTCGAGCGCCTCGAACACGGTGACCACCGCGATCAACGGCGTCACGCTCGGCCTCGCCGGCGTGTCCGACGGGACGGCGACGACCGTCGTCCGGGTCGACCGCGACTCGACGGCGCTCCAGACCAAGGTCAGCGCCTTCGTCAGCGCCTACAACGCCGTGATGAACGCGATCAGCTCCGAGACGCCGCAGGGCGGCATCGTGAAGGCCGGCGCGCTCGCGGGGGACTCGACGCTCCGAAACGTCCAGTCGGCGCTCCGGTCGACGGTCGGCAGCACGGTCGCCGGGCTGACGGGCGCGTACACGAACCTCGCGTCCATCGGGATCTCGCTCGACCGCTACGGCACGATGTCCCTCGACACGGCGAAGCTCTCGACGGCGACTGCCAAAGACCCTGCGGGCGTGTCCGCGCTCTTCGCTTCGCAAACCGGCGCCACCGGCGTGATGCGCTCGCTGACGACGACCGTCGATGGCTACGTCACGAGCGGCACGGGCGTGCTCGCCACGAAGGCGAAGAGCCTGCGCGACCGCGCGACGGGCCTACAGAAGACGATGGACGCCATGGAGCTGCGCGTCACGAAGTACGAGGACACGCTGAAGAAGCAGTTTGCGTCGCTCGAGTCCCTGATCTCCGGCATGAACTCCCAGAGCGCCCAGCTCGCCAGCGTCATCGCCAGCAACACGAACAACAACAACAAGTAGCCGAGCGCGCTCGGCTTCGCCCCCCACCGCCCCTCCACGAGGTAAGGCCATGTCGTTCGCCGTCGCCCAGTACCAAAACGCCCGGGTAGATACCATCTCCCCCGTGCAGCTCGTCGTCGCGCTGTACGACGGCGCGCTCCGCTTCCTGCGGACCGCCGCCCTCGCGATCGACGACAACGACGTCGCCGCCAAGGGCGTGGCGCTCAACAAGGCGCACGCGATCATCACCGAGCTGATGGTGACGCTCGACAACGAGCAGGCCCCGGAGCTCTGTGCGCAGCTCGAGGCGCTCTACTCGTTCGTCCTCGACCGCATCGCGAAGGCGAACGCGGACCGCAACATCGAGATGATCGACGAGGCGGTACGGGCGCTCTTGCCGCTGCGCGACGCCTGGGGACAGCTCGCGCGGGCGGGGCGGCCGTGAGCGCGACTGACCTCGAGACGCTGGTGGCCGCGCTCGAGGACGTCCACCTCGACGTCGAGACCGACGAGGTCGAGGGGCTGACGCTGGGGCTCGAGCGGCGTCAAATGATCCTCGATCAGATCCAGAAAGCTGACGGCTCAGGCCTCCTTCCCGCGGCGAGACTCGCCCTCCGGGAGCGCCTCGAGGCGGTGCAGGCGCGGGACGCGGCGGTGCTCGCCGGGCTGGTCCAGTGGCGAGCGGAGATCGCTGAAGCGCTTGAGGATTCCGGCCGGGCGAAGACGGCGGTGAGGGGCTATCGGGCGACGGCGGATGTGCCGGAGAGCGGGACCCGTCGGACGGCGTGAGTGAGGCGCGAAGGCTTGGGCACGGCGGTTGCTTTGACCCCGCTCATGCCCACGACCAACCGCAGCTTCCCAGCCTCCGAACAGACCGTCACCGACGAGCGCGACCCGCAGCAGCGAATCCTGCGCGCGCTCAACCGTACGCGCGCTGAGCTCGAGATCGTGCTCGGCGAGGTCACGAACGCGCGGACCGTCGAGCTCCGGCTCGAGCTCGTCGATCGCGCGCTGCGCCTGCATTTCCTCGGCTCGCGCCTGAGCCGCCGGCTCTCGATGCTCGGCGAGGGCGGGCTCCTCGCGCTCTCGGCGATCCGCGAGACGGATGTCGCGTCGATCGTGCGCGAGTGCGCCGCGGAGGTCGCGCCCGAGTGCGGACGTCGGCAGATCTCGCTCGACCTGCGCCTCGACCCCGGGCTGCGCTCGACCTGGCTCGACGCCGAGCAGCTCTCGGAGGCGGTGCGCTGCTTGATCGACAACGCGATGGAGGCGCTGTCCGAGCAAGGCACGCTCTTCCTCGAGGCGCGGAATGACGCGCACGGGCTGTCCATCCTCGTGCGCGACGACCGCGGCGAGCGTGACGAAGCGGCGCCCCATGGGAGCGAGCTCTACGTCGCGGCGCGCTTCGCCGAGGCCCTCGACGGAGAGCTGATGCGCCATCCGGCGGGCCTCCTCGCCGACGTCGTGACGGAGACGATCTTGCGCATCCCCGTGACCCGGGCGAGCGAGCTGAGCGAAGCGACCGCGCCGCGCTCGAACGCGGCATGAGCTGCGCGAACGACATCTTCGCGGGGAGCCGCGCATTTCGCTCCACGACGACGGCGCCCTCCAAGGTCACTGCCCGCGGCCTGATGGTGCTCGCCCTGCTCAGCGCGGGGGCCATCACGCTGCTGCCCGCCGGCAGCGCGGCGGCGCAGACCCGCGGCTACGGCGTCACGCTGGAAGGCGGCAGCGGGCTCTCGATCGGGACCGGCTCGCAGACGGCGGTGCTCGAGCGCACGCCGATCTTCGTCGACGTCGGGCTACGCACGACGCGCAGCGATGTCCCGACGCTCGCGTGGGGCGGGGCGTTGCGCGTCGAGGTCGACGGCCGAGTGGGAGTCGGCGGCGTCTTCCGCGCGGAGCTCGTGACGCCGCTCGGACCGCTGTCGCTGCGCGCAGGGATCGGCGTGCCGTTCTTCTTCGCGCCCTATGTGCTCGTCGGCCTGGAAGGCTCCCTCACCGTGCGCTGGCCAGCGACGGCCCCGGTCGCGGTGACGGCGTCGGTGCTGATCGACGCGTACTTCGCGGGCAGCGATCTGCCGCACGACGCCGCGCTCTTCATGACGAACGGAACCCTCGGTGTCGACCTCCTCTTCTGACCGCGCGCTCATCCTCACGCTCGCCGCACTCGCGCTCGCGCTCGCGCAGAGCTGCACACCGGATGCGTGCCTCCGACAGAGCGACTGCGCGCCTGCCTTCACGTGCACGGCGGGCGCTTGCGTCGTGGACCCGATCGACGCGGGTCTCCCGGACGGCGCCGTCGTCGACGCCGGCCCAACCGATGCCGGACCCATCGACGCGGGTCCGGTCGACGCTGGGCCCATCGACGCCGCAGGTCTCGACGCGGGGCCCATCGACGCAGGGGACGACGCGAGCATCGACGCCGGTCCTGTCGATGCCGGGCCGGGCGAAGACGCCGGCCCGATCGATGCCGGAGACGACGCGGCGATCTGAGGCGCGAGCGGGCGTCGCCTAGACGCCGGCGAGCAGGGCCGGGTTCGCGACCTCCGAGAGCGGGGCGCTGGCCGAGAGCCCGGAGGCGTCGAGCACCACCTGCACGCCGGTGCGCGTCGCCATCGAGAGCACGAGCGGCGCCAGCAGGTTGGCGCTCGGCTCGGTGCCGTCGCCGGGGATCGACAGGATGACCCCGACGATCGCGTCGTCGACGCCGACGCCCGCGGCGGTGCAGGCGTCCTCGAGGGGATAGCCCGGGAACCACGTCGCGGCGTCGGCGACGACGAGCCTGACGGTCGAGTCCTCCTCGGAGACGAACAGGCGCAGCGAGCGCGCGCCGTCGAGGTCGCAGGGCACGAAGCGCGTGTGCGCGCGCAGACCGAAGAGCCCATCGCGGAACGTGAAGGCCATCTCACCCTCGGGCGCGGGTCCGGGCGACGCCTGGATGGCGCGCTGATTCTCCGCCTCGATGCGGTCGACGACCTCGCCGCGGTGGATCGCCACGGCGCGCGGCGCGCTGACGCCGAGCCGAACCCGCCCGCCCCCGACGTCGACCACGGTGATCTCGATGTCGTGACCGATCACGATTCGTTCCCCCGCGCGACGTGTGAAGGTCAGCATCAGCCGCCCGAGTTGACGAGGCCCCTGAACGGGAGCTTCGAGGCGACGGAG
>CAIUAC010000407.1 GCA_903896985.1 uncultured Sandaracinus sp. | reverse complement strand
CGTCGAGGAAGGCGGCCTCCCCGCCGCGCCTCGCGACGCCCCCCAACCGCAGGCTCCCCGCCAAGGGCGCCGCGCAGGGCGCGAGCAACAACGGGCACGGCCACCTGCGCCCGGAGGACCTCATCCCGATGGACCAGGACCCCGACTTCCGCGAGTTCTGAGCCAGCCACCCAGCCCCACGCACGACGTCGATTGGACGCGTGCGTGAGCGTCAAAGCGCCGCCGATCGCGGCTCTCGCCACCCACAGCCCGACCGCCTCCCGAGCCTCGACCCCGCGACACGCGCGGGGAGCGGCGAACGAGGCGCCGGGCTGTTTCCTTGCGCCCACGCACCATCCCGGGCCGCGTCCTCAGCGTCCTCGCCGGGCCGCGCCAGCGGCTTCCTGAGTTCATCCAGTTTTGATCCGGCCTGGTCGGGCGGCCCCTCAATTCTCGCAAGTTTCGTCCGTACAGTGCAGGTCACGGCTTTACGCCGCCACGGCGCACCTACCCCCGCCCCCCTACGCCGGCAAACGCCGGTGGCAGGGGGCGTCGGCAATGCGCGTGGCGCGAAGCTACGGGCTCGCGACAAGGCAGCGACGAGCCTGGGAACGGTGGCGGTCGTCGGGCGGTGAGCCCGCGACTATACGCAGGGCTCCGCGCTACGGGGCCGAGGGAAGGTAACGAGATGGCAGACATCAAGAGTGGCAAGGGCGACGCGGAGTTCGGCGCAGCGTTGGCCGGCAAGTACATGGCCTTCAAGCTCGGCCGTGAGGAGTACGCGCTCGAGATCCTGAAGGTCCGCGAGATCATCGGGCTGATGGAGATCACGCGCGCGCCGAAGACCTCGGAGGTCATCCGCGGCGTCATCAACCTGCGCGGCAAGGTGATCCCCGTCCTCGATCTGCGCTTGAAGTTCGGCATGGAGAAGACCGAGGCGACCGACCAGACGGTGATCATCGTCGTGCAGTACGGGCTTCGCGGCGAGGAGTTGACGATGGGTCTGCTCGTCGACGAGGTCGTCGAGGTGCTCGACATCAAGCCCGGCAACATCGAGCCCACGCCGACCTTCGGGGCCTCGACGGTCGACACCAATTTCATCCTCGGCATCGGCAAGGCCGACAAGCGCGTGATCTTCCTGCTCGACATCGGCAAGGCGCTGACGACCGACGAGGCAGCACGGATCCACGGAGGCTCGACGTGAACGCCGCGCCCGCTCTGACAGCAACCGCAACATCCTTGGAGGTACGATCATGAACCTGACACTTGGCAAGAAGATCTTCATCGGATTTGGGGTCCTGACGGTGGCCCTCCTGGGCGTCGCAGGGATCGGCTACCGGGGCATCAGCGGGATCAGCGGTGAGCTGATGGAGGTGGGCGACACCCTGGTCCCCTCCATCGAGGCTTCGACGACGATCCGCAAGACGATGGTCGCCATCCAAGCCGCCGAGCGCGGCCTGCTGATGGTCAAATACGACGACGAGCTGCGCCGCACGGTGTGGCCGCGCCTCGAGCGCAACTTCGCGGAGGCCGCCGCGGCCCGCGCGGTCTACGAGCCGCTCCCGCGCACCCCCGAAGAGGACGGCATCTGGCGGCGGTTCGTGCCCGCCTACGACAAGTGGAAGGCCGACCACGAGGCGGTCGTGGAGGTGGAGCACCAGGTCGATCGCCTCGTCGCCTCGGGCACCGCGCCGACGGACCCGGCGGTCATGGCGCTGCAGTTCCGCGCGTACGACCTGTCGATCGAGGCGAAGACCTCATTCAAGGTCGCAGAGGACCTGATCAACCAGATCGACGACATCAACGTCCGCGGCGCCGAAGAGGCCAAGAAGACCGCGGACGCCCTCGAGGCGAGCTCGACGACGCTGATGGCCGTCGCGACGCTGCTCGGGCTGATCGTCGCGCTCGTCACCTCGGTCTTCCTCGGCCGGAACATCGCGAGCATCCTCAGCTCGCTGACGAAGGAGAGCGAGAAGCTGACCGCCGCCGTCGTCGATGGGCGCATCGCGACGCGCGCCGATGCAGAGTCTGTCAACTTCGAGTTCCGGCCCATCGTTCAGGGGATGAACGACACGATGGAGGCGTTCACTCGGCCGCTCAACGTGGCGGCAAACTACGTCGACCGCATCTCCAAGGGCGATATCCCGCCGAAGATCACCGACCCGTACAATGGCGACTTCAACACGCTGAAGAACAACCTCAACACCTGTGTCGACGCGGTCAACGCGCTCGTCGCGGACGCGGGGATGCTCGCGAAGGCGGCCGCCGACGGCAAGCTGCAGACGCGCGCAGACGCGGCCAAGCACGGCGGCGACTTCCGCAAGATCGTCTCGGGCGTCAACGACACCCTCGACAAGGTGATCGGGCCGCTCAACGTCGCCGCCAACTACGTCGACCGCATCTCCAAGGGCGATATCCCGACGAAGATCACCGACACCTACGCGGGTGACTTCAACACCATCAAGAACAACCTCAACACCTGCGTCGACGCGATCAACGCGCTGGTCGGGGACGCGGGGATGCTCGCGAAGGCGGCCGCCGACGGCAAGCTGCAGACTCGCGCAGACGCGGCCAAGCATGGCGGCGATTTCCGCAAGATCGTCTCGGGCGTCAACGACACCCTCGACAAGGTGATCGGGCCGCTCAACGTCGCGGCGAACTACGTCGACCGCATCTCCAAGGGCGATATCCCGACGAAGATCACCGACACGTACAACGGTGACTTCAACACCATCAAGAACAACCTCAACACCTGCGTCGACGCGATCAACGCGCTCGTCGGGGACGCCGGG
>CAIUAC010000406.1 GCA_903896985.1 uncultured Sandaracinus sp. | reverse complement strand
GCCCGCGCGCGTGCAGCTTTTTTCCTCGACTGGCGCGCCTGCAGAGGCGCCCGCGAACTTCGGCGAGCGCTCGCTCGAGCACGGGCGCGTGCGCCTCGAGCACACCGGCGTCAGCGGGCACGTGGACCTGCGCGTCGCGCCGGGGAGCTACCGCCTCGTCGTGTCGCGCGGCTGGGAGCTCGAGCGCGATGACCGCACGCTCGACGTCGCCGCGGGCACCGTCACCGACGTCACCGCGGACCTCGTGCGCGCGTTCGACACGCCCGGGCTGATGTGCGCCGACTATCACATTCATACGCATCGCTCGGTCGACAGCGCCGACACCGGCACCGCGAAGGTGGCGGCGCTCGTCTCCGATGGGCTCGAGATCGCGATCCGCTCCGAGCACGAGTGGGTCAGTGATTTTCAGGGCGTCGTCGACTCGCTCGGGCTCGGCGACTTCGCGCTCGGGCTCGGCGGCGAAGAGCTCACGACCTTCACCTACGGGCACTTCGGCGTGTTCCCGCTCGAGCCGGACGCGTCGCGTCCGAGCGGCGGCGCGGTCCCTTGGTACAACCGCCTCGCGCCGGAGGTCTTCGCCGAGGTGCGCGCGCGCCCCGAGGCGCCGCTCCTGATCATCAACCACCCGCGCGCAGGCGGGCTCAAGCAGGGCTATTTCCGCGAGACTGGCTACGACCCGGCCACGGGGATGGTCACGCATCCGGAGAATTGGGACGAGAGCTTCGACGTCCTCGAGGTGATCAACTCGAGCAATTTCGAGGACAATCGCGGCGGCACCGTGCAGGACTGGTTCTCGCTCCTGCGGCAGGGGCGGCACGTGATGATGGTCGGCTCGTCGGACAGCCATCGGATCACCAACGACGCCGTCGGCTATCCGCGCACCTGCCTCGCCGTCGGCACCGACGATCCGCACGCGCTGACGCCGGAGCGCGTGCGCGACGTGACCCGCGCGGGCGCGTCGTTCGTCACGGGCGGCATCTACCTCGAGGTCAGCGGTCCCTCGGGCATCGGTCCCGGCGGGGAGGCGATGGGCGTCGGGGACCGCGCGTCGATCGACGTCGTCGTGCGCGCGGCGTCGTTCGTCTCCGTCGATCGCCTCGAGGTCTTCGTGGACGGCGTGACGACGGAGCTCATCCCGATCACGGCAGCAGACGCCGATCCCGCGGACCCGTCGGTGCGCCTGCGCGCGACGCTCGAGGTGAACGTCGCCGTCGGAGGCTCGTTCGTCGTGCTGTACGCGGCGGGCTCCGAAGAGCCCGACATCGCCTACGGCGGGCTGCCGTTTGCCGTGACCAACCCGCTCTTCTTGCGGCGCTGAGGGCGGCGTCGCTGCGCAGCGTCAGGGCTGCGCAGGGGGCGCGGGCGCCGGCTCCGGTGCGGGCGCCGGGGCGGCGATCGCGCGCAGCGGCGCGACGACGCGCGCGTGCGGCGCGTCGCGGAGCGGGATGCGCGCGCCAGACGCCGTCAGCTGAGCGCGGATCGAAGGGTCGTTCTCGCGGACGGACCAGCCGCGCGTCGAGGCGGGCAGCGCCTCGGGGGCGCCGGTGCCGGTCGCGCCGCGCGGCGGGGATTCGGCCGTCACCTGCAGCGAGCGACCGCCCGCGAGCTGACCTTCGTAGGTCTCCCCGACGACGCGCCGCTCACAGCCGACGATGGTCGCGCCGGTGAGGGTCGCCAGCAGAACTACGAACATGAGCCGTGAGCGCATCGTCAGAGTCTCCAGTTAGCCGCGGATTCGTGACCTCTGGGGCCGCGCAGGGCAAGAGGAAAGTGCCCGGCCCCCGATTCGTTGGTGCACCTACGGCCAGGCGAAGACCGCCCGCGAGATCAGCGCGAGGCCGAGGCTGAGCGCGTTCGCCGCGAGGGACCAGAGCCACGCGCGCGGCACCCCGAGCGCCGCGAGCACGGCCCACTCGACGCCGAACGCGAACGCCTCCGCGAGCACGACCATCGCGAGGTACGGCACCGGCAGCTGCGGGAACGCGAACCACACGAACGGGTGGGTCAGCGCGCTCGGCGCGAGCGCGAGCCAGAAGCGCTCGGCGCGCGGCCGAGGGCGCAGCGCCCGCTCGTAGACGGGGAACTCCACGATCTGCGTGAAGCCGTAGGCGGAGAGCCACTCGATCACGCTGACGTCCGCGTCGAGCGCGCGGGCGATCCACTCTGCGGGGCTCATGTCTCGCGGGGCTCCGGTCGCGCCGGACGGTCGGCGCGCGCCGAGAATACACGCTGCGCGTGCGAGGTGCGCACCGCCCTGCGATGCTCGGCGCACGATGAGCCGGATGCGTCGCAGCAAGCTCGCCACCGAGCGCGGAGCCGCGACGAGGGTCGCCGCGCGGCTGCGGCTGTGGCTCTCGGCGGCGGTGGTCGTCGCGCTCTCCGTCGCGCTCCTCGTCTCGCTCCGCGCGCGGCACGGCGCGCTCGCGACGCCCCCTTGCCCCACGGGAACGCGCGAAGACGCCGCGCGCGAAGCTCGGGTGCGCGCCCTGCTCGAGACGCTCCCGGACGGCGCGGCGCTCTCGCGGCGGGTGCCCTCCGCGCGCCTCTGTTTCGGCGCGCAGGCCGTGCCGGCGACGACGCCCGATCGGCGCCTCTTGCTCGATGCGGCGGCGGGCGACGCCGAGAGCGCCGCGCGCGTGCGGCATCTCCTCGCGCATCACGCCGCGCCGTTCGCGCCCGTGCGTGGCTTCGACCCGGCGCGCCCTTGCGCTCCGCAGCTGAGCGCCGCGCTCGACGCCGAGGCGCGCGCGCTCGTCCGCGAGGTCGCGGACCGTGCGCGGCTCTCGGTGTCTGCGCCGCGCCTGCCGTTCGCGTTCTCGGCTGAGGTGCTGCGCGCGCGAGGG
>CAIUAC010000405.1 GCA_903896985.1 uncultured Sandaracinus sp. | reverse complement strand
GTGCTCGAGGGATCGTGCTGAGCCTTCCGCCGAGCGTGCGCGTGTTCGTGGCCACACAGCCGGTCGACGGGCGCAAGGGCGTCGACAGCCTCGCTGCCATCGTGCGCAGCGCACTCGCTGCGGACCCGCTGAGCGGGCACCTCTACGTCTTCTTCTCGAAGCGATGCGACCGAGTTCGCGTCGTCTACTGGGATCGCAACGGCTTCGCGATGTGGACGAAGCGACTCGAGCGCGGCCGCTTCCACCCGAGCTTCGAGAGCGACGGGCGGTTGTCGGCGCGCGCCGTCGAGGCCTCCGAGCTGGCGTTGATTCTCGAGGGGATCGATCTCGCCGGCGCCCGGCGTCGGCCGCGCTGGGAGCCGCGCTCGGCCGCATAGCGAAAGGCGCGCGACGTCGCGCGGGGCTCGCGAGATCGCACTTGGTGCGCAGAGGTGCGATCGAAATGCGCTGCGCGCGCGCATGATCTCTTGTCCTCGCGCGCGCGATGACTACCTATCGCCCGTGGCCGCGGCGCAGGACTCGAAGGTCGACTCGGTGACCTCGCCGTACGCGCCCGACGTCGACGCCGTGCGTGTCTGGCTCGAGGACATGGTGCGCGCGATGAGCTTCGCGAAGCTCATCGCCGCCATCCTCACGCTGATCACGCGCATGCGCGACCTCAACACGGAGCTGACGAAGCGCGTCGCGCACCTGACGCGCAAGCGTCCCCGCTCGGAGACGCTCGAGCGCCTCGAGCGGCAACTGCCGCTGAAGTTCCAGAAGGACGCCGAGACCACCGCGACGCCCGCACCCGAGCTCGTCCCGGCCCCCGAGAAGAAGCTGCCGCGTTCGCGCCGTGGCCGTCATCCCGGGCGCGGCGCGCTCGCGGCGCACCTGCCGCGCGTCCCCGACGTCTCTCGCGTGACGCCCGAGCGCCGGATCTGCCCGCTCTGCGGCCTAGAAATGCCGACGATGGGATTCGCCGAGCACGACGTGCTCGACGTGCGGCCCGCAACGTTCTTCGTGCGAGCGTGTCAGGTCGAGCGCTGCGCCTGCCCGCACTGCGACCACATCGTCTCGGCCAAAGCCCCCGCGCAGCTCGTTCCGGGCGGCAAGCTCGGCGATACGCTCATCGTCGAGGCGCTCTGCGACAAGTTCGTCGAGCACCAGCCGATCGAGCGGCAGTGCCTTCGCTTCTTCCGCGCGGGCGTCGAGATCGCGCCGCAGACGCTCGGCCGCAGCGTCGCCGTCGCGATCGACCGCCTCGCGCCGCTCGCCGCGCTCATCGAGGAGCAGACGCGCGCGCCCGGCCTGCTCGGCACCGACGCGACCAGCATCCCCGTGCTCGATCGCGACGCGCCCAACGGCATCCGCATGGGCACCATCTGGGCGTGGACCAACGCCCGGTGGGTCACGTTCTTCTACTCGCCGAGCGGCGACTCCGACAGCGTGCGGCGCTTCCTCGGCGACGACCTCTGCCGCACCGTGCAGTGCGACGGCACCAACGTCCTGAGCTTCCTCGAGCGCGCCGGCGGCAAGCGCCCTGGATGCTGGGCTCACGGACGCCGACGCCTGGTCGAGGCCGCGCGCAGCGGCGATGAGCTCGGCCTC
>CAIUAC010000404.1 GCA_903896985.1 uncultured Sandaracinus sp. | reverse complement strand
GTCGGCACGACCGCCTCGCCGAGGCGACCGAGGGGCGGCGGCTCCGCGAGCGTGCCGAAGCCCGGCGACGTCTCCGCGCAGGCGGAGAGCACCGGAGCGGCGACGGGACCCGTCGGGTGCGCCACGGGCACGACCGAGGTCGCGCCACCACACGCGGAAAACAGCGCGACGGCGAGAAAGGACGCGGACGAGCGGGCGAGTGAGCGCGGCGACATACGGCCTTTGTAGACCAGTCGGGCGCCGAGCCTCCGAAGAAACGCCCGCGCGCTATCCTGCCCGCCATGCTGACGCCCTTCGCCGACGACGTCTGGGTCGCGACCCGCGAGGCGAAGTTCCTGCACCTCGAGACGGGCACGCGCATGACCATCGTGCGGCTCTCGGACGGCGGGCTCTTCGTGCACTCGCCCGTCCCGCTCGACGCAGACACACGCCGCGCCGTCGACGCGCTCGGCGAGGTGCGAGCGGTCGTAGCGCCGAGCATCTTCCATCACCTGAGCGTCGGCGAGTGGCAGCGCGCCTATCCACGCGCGGTGTTCGGCGCGTGTCCCGGGCTCGAGTGGAAGCGCGCCGATCTCGCGTTCGACTGCGTCCTCGCCGACGAGCCTCGCGCGGAGTGGTCGCGCGACCTCGCGCAGGTCTACTTCTCGGCGCGCCGCGAGAACGAGGTCGTCTTCTTCCACCCCAAGAGCCGCACGCTGATCTGCTCGGACGCGATGCTCAACCTCTCCGCGCATCCCGCGGCGACGACGCGCCTCGTCGCGCGCCTGACGGGCAACACCGCGCCCGGCTACGGCTGGCCCGAGCGCTTCATGATCCGCGACCGCAGGCTCGCGCGCCGGCAGGTGGATCGGCTGCTCGAGTGGGACGCCGACAAGGTCGTGCTCGCCCACGGAACGCTCGTCGACGGCGACGGACGCGAGGTCCTGCGGCGCGCCTACGCGTGGCTCTGAGCGGCGCACTTCGCCCGGCCCCCGCGTAGCCTCGAGCGCCGCCTTGCGCCTCTGGTGCGTGCGCTACATTCGGCCGCGTGAACCACGCGCTCGACTGCCTGTTTCGTCCCCGCTCGATCGCCGTCGTCGGGGCCTCGCGCACCCGCGGCACGCTCGGCGCGGAGATCTTTCACAACCTCGTCAGCAACGGCTTCTCGGGGCCGGTCTATCCCGTCAATCCGGGGGCGGCGTCGGTGCAGTCGGTGCGCGCCTTCGGCACGGTCCTCGAGATCCCCGACCCCGTCGATCTCGCGATCCTCGTCGTGCCGCAGAAGCGCGTGCTGCCCGCGGTCGAGGACTGCGGCCGCAAGGGCGTGCGCGGCGTCGTCGTGATCAGCGCGGGCTTCGGCGAGACGGGCCTCGCGGGGCGCGCCCTCCAAGACGAGCTGATGGCGCGCGTGCACGCGCACGGGATGCGGCTGATCGGGCCGAATTGCCTGGGAATTCTCAACACCGACCCGGCCATCTCGATGGACGCGACCTTCGCGCCGACTTGGCCGCCGCACGGGGGAGTGTCGCTCTCCTCGCAGTCGGGCGCGCTCGGGGTCGCGATCTTGGACCGCGCGCGCGACCTCGGGATCGGCATCTCGCAGTTCGCGAGCATCGGCAACAAGGCGGACGTCTCGGGCAACGATCTCCTCGAGTACTGGGAGTCCGACCCCGCGACGCGCGTGATCCTGATGTACATGGAGAGCTTCGGGAACCCGCGCCGCTTCTGGCAGATCGCGCGCCGCGTCGGGCGCACGAAGCCGATCGCCGTGGTCAAGAGCGGGCGCACGGCCGCGGGCGCGCGCGCGGCGAGCTCACACACGGGCGCCCTCGCGGGGCTCGACGTCGCGGTGGACGCGCTGCTCGGGCAGGCGGGCGTCATCCGCACGGACACGATCGAGCAGCTCTTCGACGTCGCGATCCTGCTGGCCAACCAGCCCGTCGCCGCGGGCCATCGCGTCGCGATCCTCACGAACGCGGGCGGCCCCGGCATCATGGCGACCGACGCCTGCGAGAGCCGCGGGCTGCAGCTCCCCGCGCTCGCGCCGCACACCGAGGCCGCGCTGCGCGCCCTGCTCCCGCCCGAGGCGTCGCTCCGCAACCCCGTCGACATGATCGCGAGCGCGAGCGCGCCGACCTACGAGGCGGCGCTGCGCCTGCTGATCGCGGACCCGAACGTGGACTCGGTGATCGTGCTCTTCGTGCCGCCCGTCGTCACCGAGGCGACGGCCGTCGCGGAGGCGATCCGGCGCGGCGGCGCGGGCTCTCCGAAGCCCGTGCTCACCTGCTTCATGGGCACGCACGGTGTGCCGCCCGCGCTCTCGTCGCTGCGCGAGGGGCGCTTCCCCTCGTACGCGTTCCCGGAAGCCGCCGCGATCGCGCTCTCGCGCTCGGTCGCCTATGGCCGCTGGCTCGCGCGCCCCGAGGGCACGGTCCCCGCGCTCGACGACGTCTCCTCGGCTCGCGCGCGCGCCGCGATCGGCCCGGCGCGCGGCGAGCCCACGGGGCGCTGGCTCGAGCCGGAGCAGGTGCGCGAGGTGCTGGCTGCGTACGGCCTGCGCACGCCGCGCGGCATCGTCGCGCGCGATGAGGACGCGGCGGCGCGGGCGGCCGAGGGGCTCGAGCGCCCGGTCGCGGTGAAGCTGATGTCCGCGACGATCACCCACAAGACCGACGTCGGGGGCGTCGTGCTCGACGTGCGCGGGGGCCCGGCCGCCGCGAACGCGTTCCGCACGATCCGCGACCGCCTCACCGAGCGCGGGCTCGAGGGCGAGATGTCCGGCGTGCTCGTGCAGGAGATGTTCAGCTCCGGCGTCGAGACCTTCGTCGGCGTGACGCAAGACCCTGTCTTCGGCCCGCTGATCGGGTTCGGGCTCGGCGGCGTCAACGTCGAGGTCTGGAAGGACGTCGTCTTCCGCGTGCACCCGATCACCGACGAGGACGCCCGCGACATGATCGCGCAGGTGCGCGGCGGCAAGCTCCTCGACGGCTTCCGCGGCGCGCCGCCGGCCGACCGCGTCGCGCTCGTCGACGCGCTGATGCGCGTGAGCCGGATGCTCGCGGACCTGCCCGAGCTGCTCGAGATGGACATCAACCCGCTCCTCGCCCTCGGGCCCGGCGAGGGGACGGTCGCCGTCGACGCGCGCATCCGCGTGCGCGACTCGCTCACCTGAGCGGAGCGCGCACGAACGCGGCGCTCAGCGAGCGAGCGCCGTCGTCACTTGAAGCGCACGCGCTGCGCCTTCGCCTTCTTGCGCTCCGCGGGCGTGCCGACTTTGTACTCGGCCTCGTAGTAGGGCTGCTTCGTGCCGCCGAGGCGGCTGCCGGCGACCTTCTTGAACGTCACGCCGGCGGTCGGGCGGAGCGCCTTCACGGCGTCGGGCGTCACGAAGATCTCGTACGGCCCGGCGAGGTCCTCGCCGAGCTTCGCGGCGAAGTTCACCTCGACGCCGAAGACGTCCTCGTCGCCGAGCTTGAGGATGTCGCCGTAGCCGATGCCGCAGCCGAGGTAGAGGCGGTCGGGCTCGGGCACCTCGGCGTTGTGCGCGTGGAGCACGCGCTGCGCCTCGACGCACGCGGCGAGCGCCGCCCGCGGGTCGCGAAAGAGCACGAGCTGCGAGTCGGCGATGTTCTTCAGGATGAAGCCCGCGTGCTCCTCGAAGACGGGCGTCGTCAGCTTGTGCAGCTGATGGATCAGCACGAGAAACGGCACGATCCCCGTGCGCGCCGCGCGCCGCGAGAAGCCGGCCATGTCGGTGAAGACGATGCACCAGCGCTCGCCGAACATCTGCCAGATGCGCGCGTCGAGGGCCTCGTGATCGGCGCCCTCGGCGAGCCGCTGCTCGATCAGGCTGGAGAGCGTTTCTGAAGATCGTCCCATGAGTCGTTCGTCTCCTGTCTATTCCGACTCGGCCGCGAGCGCGGCGAGCGAGCGCGCTTGTGCGGCGACCGTGTTTCCCGTGGCACCCGGCGAGGCGGCGCTCGGCTCAGTCCCCATGGCGAGCGATGCTAGATCGTCGCGGTGGCCCGCGGCTATGCCGATGAGCCGAGCGAGCACGCGGGGCATTCCATCAGACGGGCGGCTGGTGTATGGGAGGACTCCGGGAGGAGCCAGCCATGAGTATGTTCGGTGGACAGAACGATGCGCAGACCGAGTTCAATCGCGCGGTGAAGGTAGTCGAGGGGACGCTCACGGCGCTCGGGCTCGACCCGAGCCAGTCGCGCCTCGCCACGACCGATGGCTCGACCGCCTTCACGCTGCTCCGCGGCAGCGCCGAGGTGCTGGTGTTCCTCAACCCCGCGAAGAACGACGGCCCGAACTTCATCCGCATCGTCTCGCCGATCTGGCGAATGCCCGCGGAGAATCAGCCGCTGATCCTGCGCAAGCTGCTCGAGATGAACGCGCGCGACCTCTTCGGCACGGCGTTCGGGCTGATGGGTGACGACACCGTGCTCATCTCGGAGCGCTCGACGAAGGACATGGATCGCAGCGAGGTCGAGGAGATCCTGCAGAACCTCGGCGCCGCCGCGGACTACTTCGACGACTGGCTGGTGCAGCAGTTCGGCGGCACTCGCCTCGCGGATCTGCGCGCCGTCGTCTGAGCGCTCAGCGAGCGCGCGGCGCGCGCTGCAGCGTCCACACCATCGGGCCCTCGCCGGGCAGCACCAGCTGATGCGTCCGGCGGAAGCCCGCGCGCTCGTAGAAAGGCACGTTGGCGGCGACGGAGGTCTCGACGTGCGCGACGAGCCCGTCGGCGTCCGCGCGCGCGAGTCCATCGGCGAGGAGCGCCGCGCCCACGCCGCGTCGCTGCGCGTGCGGCTCGACGCCGAGCAAGGCGAGGTGCCAGTGCGGCTCGCGCGGGCGCTGTAGCTCCATCAGCTCCGCGCCCTCGCTCACGACGCCGAGGCGCGCGAAGCCCACGAAAGACAGCGTCTGCGGCAACATCGCGACCTGCGCGCCGACCGACGGCGGCCACGCGCCCGGCGGCACCCACGCGGAGACGCCCGCGAGCTCGCTCGTCGTGAACGCGCCGCCGCGCGCGAGGCTCACGCGGCGCAGCATCAGGTCGAAGTACGCGTGCGCGCGCTGCTCTCGACCCGCGCCGCCGCGCACGACCCAGCCGACGAAAGGGTCATCGAGAAACGCGCGCGCGAACACCCCGAGGAGCGCCTCGACGTCGTGCGCCTCGACGGGTCGCACCCGCGGCAAAGGGGCGTCTTCCTGCGTGACACGCACGCTGGGCGGCGGGCTCATCCGGGTCCCGGGCAGCGCCACTCTGCGCCGACGCGCACGACCCGCGGCGCACCGTCCGCGGCGCTCGTCTCGAGGTGCAGCGCGACCTCGAGCACACCGCCCTC
>CAIUAC010000403.1 GCA_903896985.1 uncultured Sandaracinus sp. | reverse complement strand
GAACAGCCACTACGCGCGCCCGGGCGAGGTGCTGAGCGACCCCGACGTGCACTACGACGCGCCGGCGGGCACGTCGCCCGAGTCGTACACGGTCTACTTCGCGAACCGCACGACGAAGTCGATCTGGCGCATGGTCCTCGCGCTCGACGGCACGCCCTTGGGCGACGCGACGGAGTGGCTCGCGCCCGCGGTGCTCGACGACGCCTTCCTCGAGTCCATCGACGGGCCGAGCGTCCTGCGACCGGCGCCGGGCACGAGCAGCCTCACCTTCGTGTTTGCCAGGATCCTCACGAAAGCCGGAGACACCCGGATCGTCCGTTTCGCCCTCGCGACCGAGGACTCCGCGTTCGAGACCCCGTCGGACTGGGACGCGCTCACCGTGCGCACGACGCAGCCTTCGTTCGGCGCGTTCGACCGCGACGAGGTCGCGTCGCCGGCCGCCTACCGGCAGAACGGCTCGCTGCAGGTCGCGTTCGCTGGGCGCAGCGGCGCTCGCTGGGCCCTCGGGCTGATGGCGACGGACGACCCGCGCGTGGCCCTCTGGCGGCGCGCGCCTGCGCCGACGATGCTGACCGGCGACGGCAGCGGCTTCGACTCGCTCTCGGTGCGCGACCCCGCGATCGTCGCGCGCGGCACCACGGTGGAGCTGCTCTACGCGGGCTCCGACGGCGCGACCGACACGCTCGGCTACACGCACCGACTTGCGGTGGATCACTTGCCCGTCGGCCCGTAGCGGGTCCGTCGACCGCGCGGCGCGCGCGCTCTGATAGAGTCCGCGCCCATGAGCACCCTCCGCCCGATCGACGACGTCGCCGCTGAGCTTGGACTGCACGGCGACGACCTGTTTCACTACGGTCGCCACATGGCCAAGGTCGAGCTCTCCGCGCTCGACCGCCCGCGCACTGGCGCTGGGCGCTTGATCCTCGTCTCCGCGATCACGCCGACGCCGGCGGGCGAGGGCAAGACGACGATCTCCTGCGCGCTCGCGATGGGCCTGCGCAAGCTCGGCAAGAAGGTCGCGCTCTGCCTGCGCGAGCCGTCCCTCGGCCCCGTGTTCGGGGTCAAGGGCGGCGGCACCGGCGGCGGCAAGGCGCAGGTCGTGCCGAGCGACGTGATCAACCTGCACTTCACCGGCGACCTCCACGCGATCACCGCGGCCAACAACCTCCTCGCCGCGCTCGTCGACAACGACCTCTTCTTCGACGCCAAGAGCGGCCTCGACGCGCGCCGCGTCAGCTGGCGCCGCTGCCTCGACATGAACGACCGCAGCCTGCGCAACGTGCTCGTCGGGCTCGGCGGGCGCCTCAACGGCGTGCCGCGCGAGAGCGGCTTCGACATCACCGCGGCGAGCGAGGTGATGGCCGTGCTCTGCCTCGCGAACGACCTGAAGGACCTCGAGGCGCGCCTCGACCGCATCGTCGTCGGCACCTCGCCGAAGGGCGACCCGATCTCCTCGCGCGCTGTCTCCGGCGGCGCCGCGATGACCGCGCTCCTCAAGGACGCGCTCCGCCCGAACCTCGTGCAGACGACCGAGGGCGGCCCGGCGTTCGTGCACGGCGGCCCCTTCGCGAACATCGCGCACGGCTGCTCGAGCGTGCTCTCGACGAAGATGGGCATGCACTACGGCGACTACGTCATCACCGAGGCGGGCTTCGGCTTCGACCTCGGCGCCGAGAAGTTCCTCGACATCAAGTGCCGCGCCGCGGGGCTCTGGCCGCGCGCCATCGTGCTCGTCGCGACGCTCCGCGCGCTCAAGTCGCACGGCGGCGCGCCGACGGCCGAGTGCAAGCAGCCGAACGCGTCCGCGCTCGAGGCGGGCTTGCCGCAGCTCGACAAGCACCTCGAGAGCGTGCGCTCGTTCGGGCTCGAGCCCGTCGTCGCCATCAACTGCTTCGCCGAGGACCCCGAGAGCGAGCTTCAGCGCCTCGAGCAGCACTGCGCGTCGCGCGGCGTGCGCGTCGGGCGCTCGCAGGCGTTCGTGCACGGCGGCGAG
>CAIUAC010000402.1 GCA_903896985.1 uncultured Sandaracinus sp. | reverse complement strand
TCTTCGACGTCGCGCTTGGCGCGGGCGGCGTCTCGCTTGGCGTCGTCCGCTTCGCGCTGGATTCCGTCGAGCTCTTTGCGCACCTCGACGGCGACTTCGCTCGCCTTGCGCACGTCGACGGCGGTCGTCTCGAGCGCATCGAAGACGTCCGCTAGCTCGCCCTTCACGTCGGCTGGACGCGTCGGCCGATCCCCCTTCGCGGCCGTGCGAACGGCGTCCCGAAGGCCACCGAGCGACGCGCTGCCCGCTCCGGCACCGCCCATCGCGACGACGCCGCCCACGAGCCCTGCGAGGAGGGTGATCGCTACGACGGCCTGCGTTGCGAGGTTGGGGATCCAGATCGCCGCCGCAGCACCGAGCGCCGCGATCAGGATGCCAGCGAGGAGAGTCGGGCTCTTTTGAAGGCGGGCGAACATGTACCTCGGGCGTCCAGCGGAAATGAACGCCCGGCGAGAGTAGCGGTGCGAGGCCGAAGATCCAAGTGCGCGACAACGTTCGTGGTCAGAGGCAACGTCAGGGCGCGTCGACGGGAACCGCGGGAAGCGCGGCCTGTCGCTCGTCGGCCGCGAGCGGCGCCAGCGCGCGGTCGGCGCAGGGCGAGTCGCCCTCGACGCGGCAGATGCGGGCGAGCAGCGTGCGCGCGTCGCGGAGGTCCGGGCGCAGGCGCACGGCTGCCTCGGCCTGACGCCGTGCCTCCGCGCCATCGTCGCGAGAGAGCGCCACGACCGCGGCCGCGAGGCGAACTCCCGCGTCGAATTCGTCCTCGCTCAGGAGGTCGCGCACCAGCGCGTCGGCCTCAGCGGTTCGCCCCCTGAGCGCCTCCACCGTCGCGAACCGGACGCGCGCCTCGTGGCCGAGGACGCTGCGATCCGCAGCGCGGGAGAGGTCCTCGGCCGCCCCATCGAGGTCCCCGCGCTGCGCCCGCGCGGCGCCGCGGACGAGGCGGGGAGAGGCGGCCTCGGGGTCCACCTCGAGGGCGTGGGCGGCGCGCTCCTCCGCGACGACGGGGCGGCCGAGGCGAAGCTCGCACCAGGCGAGCACGCCGAGGGCTTCGGCGTCGGTCGGCGTCAACTCAGCGAGCCGGAGCAGGTGCGCGCGCGCCTCGACGAAGAGCGACTCCCGCGCGAGGAGGAAGGAGAGGTTGCGGCGGGCCCCCGTCTGACCGGGGTCGATCGAGAGGGCCTCTTCGTAGTCGCGGCGCGCCTCGCGGAGGCGCTCCGGCGCGCGCTCCGCCATGCGCTCGTGCACGACGCCGAGATCCGCCCACGCGAGCGCGAAGTCCGAGTTGAGGTCGACGGCGGTCTGGAGGTGCTGCTCGGCGTCGGCGAGGCGACCGCGCGCGAGGGCGACGAGGCCCAGGTTGGCGTGCGCCTCGGCGAAGCCAGGCTGGTACTCGAGCGCGAGGCGGAAGCGCGCCTCGGCCTCATCGAGACGGCCGGCGGCGAGGTGCTCGGCGCCTGCGCGGTCGTGCTCGAGGGCGACGCGCGGGAGGGTCGCCGCGCCGCACGCCGAGGCGAGCAGCGCGAGCGGTACGGAGAGAACGAGCGCAGAGCAGGTGGGGAAGGTCGCGTTCACGGGGCGTCTCCGGTCGAAGGGACTGGGAATGGACGCCCGCGTTATCGCGGGAGGTGCGCGCTGGTTGCTCACGAGACCGAGCCCAGCCGCCGAGGCGGGAGGGCTCGGTGGACGACTCAGCGGGGCGGTGCTGCGGCCGCGGGGCGATCGGCGGTGACGGGCACCTCGGCGAGCGTGCCATCGGGCGCGAGGCGGTAGCGGCGGGCGCGGGTCTCGCGCGAGAGCCGCACCTCGAGCTTCTGGATGCGCTGCTCGGGCGTGCCGGGCGCGACGATCACGAGCAGCTGCGCCTCGGTGTCGCGGAGCGCGTCGCGGTCCTCGCGGCGCACCTCGAAGAGATAGTCGCCGTCCTCGCGCTCGCTGACGCGCACCGCCTCGATGCCGAACTCCGGACCGCTCGCCGAAGGGCGCTCCCACGAGACGTCGGGCGGCGTGCTCGGATAGCGCGCGTAGAGCGTCGGGCGGTCGTCCGGGTGGTCCCAGGTGAGCGCCGCGAAGAGCGCCGGCGGGTCGCGGAAGGCGCCAGCGCCACGCTCGCGCTCACGCACCTGCGCGAGGAGCGCGGGGTCTTGCGCGTCGGCGCGGAGGCGCGCCAAGCGCACGAGCGTCCACAGCCGCGCGAAGCCAGCGGCGCCGGTCTCGACGCCTGGATCGACGCTCTCGGCGAGGCGCTGCTCGAGGCGGAGCGCCTCGTCGAGGCGACCCGCGTCCGCCGCCGCGCGCGCCATCAGCAGCATCACCGCGCCGTCGTTCGGCTTGAGGCGCGCGAGCATCTGGTACTCGCGGTAGGCGTCGTCCGCCCAGCCGTGCGCGCGGTAGAGGTCGCCGAGGCGCTGACGCGCCCAGGGATCGAGCGGCGCGAGCTCGACGATCTCGCTGAAGACGCGGCGCGCCTCCTTCTCGTCGTGCTGCCGCAGCCAGAACTCGCCCACCGCCGTGCGCACGCGGGCGTCGGCGAGCGGCTCCGCGCGCAGCTCGCGGGCGAGGCGCTTCGCCTCGGGGAGCGCGTTCGTCTCCTCGAGCAGCGAGAGCAAGCGCAGGCGCAGGTCCATCTCGTCGGGCGCGACCTCGAGCCAGCGCCGCACGAGCGCGAGGCGCAGCGTGGGGGTCGAGAGCGAGCGGAAGAGGCGCGAGAAGAACTCCCAGTCGACGGGCACTTCGAGCCCGAGCCCCTCGCGGACGGCGTCGACGTCCCAGGGCGTGCGCACGTTGCGCAGGATCGCGCGGCGCAGATAGACCGCGACGGCGCCGTCGCCGCGCAGCGCCTGATAGAGCAGCACCTGCTGGCTCACGCCGCCCACGTGCTGGAGCAGCTTGTCGATCAGCGCGCGCCGGTCGCGCCAGGTCTTCAGCTCGCAGTTCGCGAGCGCCTCGCGCCACACGCTGAGCGCGCCGTCGATGCCGGGGTTCGCGGTCAGCCGCTCGCGCCAGAGCGAAGCGCGCACCTCGAGCTCCTGATTGGACGCGTCGCTGCAGCGGCGGCGAGTGCCGATCGCGCGCGTCGGCATCGCGAAGTTGAAGATGTGCGAGACGCTGACGACGCCGGTCGAGCCCGTCGCCGGGAAGCGCAATCCGCGCACCTCCGTGAGCACGCACGCCGAGACCTCTGGGTCGCCGAGCGAGTCGTTCGCGAGGTCGAGCTTCGCGACGCGACCCGTGCCGTCGACCTGGATCGCGACGCCGACGTAGCCAGAGAGGTCGGGCCGCACGACGAGCCTGCGCTCGAAGCAGCCCTGCGGTCCGCGACCGCCGAGCTCGAGCGTGCGCTTGACGGACGCCTGCGCGAGCCCGCCGTCGCCAGCGGTGGCGTGTCCGGAGGTGAGCCCCGGCCCGGTCAGGACGTCGCTCGCGCTCGACACGCGCGGGCTCCACGTCGCCTCGGGGAGCGCCGCGGGCTCTTGCTCGACGCGGCGCGAACGCCGCCTCCAGCCGGTGCCGCCGCCGAGCTCCTCGGCGCTGAGGGTCGCGCCTCCGCCGCCGAGGTCGTAGGCGATGTCGACGGGGTCGCGGTCGAAGCCGCGGATCGGCGTGAAGGTGCCGCCGGGCACGCCGCCGACGACGAGCGAGGTCCACGGCGTCACGATGCTGAAGCGCACGCCGAGCTCCACGAGCGCCTCGCGGCCCGCGTCGTCGTCGAGCAGCTCGGAGAGACGCGCGCTCGCCCAGCGCCTTCGCACGTCGCCGCCATCGTCCAGGCTGCGGTTCTCGACGGCGAGCGTGCGCACGACGGGCCGCCCGTCGCGGGTCCCATGCAGCGTGATCGTCGCGGGCAGGTCCCCGCGCAGGCGACCGACGAGGCGCAGATGCGCGCCCTGCTCGACGACGATCGGCGCGCGCGGGTAGACGCGCTCGACCGTCGGGCCGACGTCCACCGACACTCCGCGCAGCGTCGGTCGTGCGGCCTCCGCGAGCACGCCCATCACCGCGCGCGCGGCCTCGGTCCGCTCGCGCACGGGCGAAGCCTGGCCGCCGAAGAGCCCGCGCAGGAGGTCGACGTTGGCGCCGTCGCCGACGCCGAGCGCGAAGAATCGCGGGGGAGTCTCGATGGCCGCGAGGGCGGCGCGCACCGAGGTCATGTCGACGGCGCCGGTCGTCGGGACGCCATCG
>CAIUAC010000401.1 GCA_903896985.1 uncultured Sandaracinus sp. | reverse complement strand
CTCGCCGCCGTGGGCGCGGGGGCCGACGAGGTCACCGTGCCGGTGAACCTGCAGGTCGAGCTGCTCGGGCGGATCGTCCGGTCCGAGCGCACCTTCGCCGCCGAGGCGACGCCCATCGCGCTCCTCGTCGTCAGCCGCACGAACGCGCCCGAGTGCGTGCGCGTCAGCTCGCAGCTGACCGCGGAGCTGCGCCGAGCCGGGCGCATCGGGGGGCGCGTCATCACGGTGTCCGCCGCGGCGTACACGACCCCGGCGGCGCTGCGGGCGCAGGTCGGCAGCTCGCACGCGCGGCTCGTCTATCTGGGCGCGGGGCTCGGGCGCGACGTCCCGGCGATCGCGACAGCCCTCGGGGGGGCCGGCGTCATCACCGTCGCGGCGGTCGGAGCCGACGTCGACCGCGGCGCCGTCGTCGGCTTCGAGCTCGTCTCCTCGCGCCCGCGGATCGTCGTCAACCTGGCCGCGGCGCGCGCGCAGCGGCTGCAGTTCAACGCGCAATTCCTCCGCCTGGCGAGGATCGTTCAGTGAGTCGCGCGAGCGCGCTGCTGCTGCTGCTGCTGCCCCTGCTGCTCGCCTCGCGCGCGCACGCCCAGGAGGCGCCGGGCGCAGCCCCCTCGACGACAGAGGCCGGCCAGACCGCGGAGCCCGCCGACGCCACGAACGCCGCCGAGAGCGCGCCCGCAGCGCACGACGAGGCGCCCGCAAACGACGACCTCGGCGGCCTCTCGTCGCTGCTCGGCGAGTCCGTCGTGACGACCGCGTCGCGCAGCGCGGAGCGCGCGAGCTCGGCGCCGGCGGCGATCTTCACGATCACCGCCGCGGAGCTGCGCACCTACGGCATTCGCAGCGTGGACGAGGCGCTCGTGTTCCTCGGGGTCGGCGTGCAGACCTCGCGCGTCCGGGACTACCCGTCGGGCGGCGACGTCGGGGCGCAGGGAGTGCTGCTGCGCGACTCGGGGCGGCACGTGCTCGTCCTGCTCGACGGCAACGTGATGAACTCGCAGGACACCGGCGGGGTGCCGGTCCACGAGGGGCTCGGCGTGCCGCTCGAGGCGATCGATCACCTCGAGGTCGTGCTCGGCGCGGGCTCGGTGATGTACGGCTCGAACGCGATGCTCGCGGTGATCAACATCTTCACGCGGCACGCCGCGGACGATCCCGGCGTGCACGCGACGGCTGAGCTCGGCGTGATGCCGCCGTCGGGCGAGAGCGGGCGCATCCGGCTGCCGACCGAGGCTGGGGACCGCTTCGGGCTGCGCTATCGGCTCGGGCTCGGCTTCGCGCGGGAGTTTCAGCTCGCCGGCTCGGACGCGGAGCTGACGGTGCGCGCAGAGTGGCTCGAGGAGCTCAGCAACTCGTACCGCACGGTGCTCCAGACGAGCGAGACGTTCCAGATCGAGCCCGGCGAGAGCACCTGGGGCGGCGTCACGCACCACACGATGCAGGCGCCGAGCGTCGTCGCGGCGCTGCGCGTCGGGCAGTTCAAGCTGCAGCTCCAGGCGAGCCACTACGAGCGCGGGATGCCGCTCGTCGCCATCTTCGACGACCCGACCGCGGGCGAGCAGCGCAGCTACTTGCGGGCGGATCTGCGGCACTCGGCGCTGCTCGATCCGCACGCCTCGCTGCTGACGCGCCTCTACGCCGGGCTCAGCGACTGGTCCGAGGCCACCACCTGGTCCTCGCCGTTCTGGTGCCTGCCGGGGCAGATCGACGGCTGCTCGTTCGTGTCGCGCAGCCGCGGGCGCTCTGCCGGGCTCGAGCAGCAGCTGACGGTGGACTGGAGCCTCGACGGCGCGCTCGTCACGACCATCGGCTACGACCTCCGCGGGCGCGACGCGACCTCGCGCCCCGCCGACTACTTCGACCGCGTCACGGGCGCCCTGCCCGCGGCGACGCGCCTGCCCTTCACGCACACCGTCAGCGCGCTCGGCGCCGTCTACGCGCAGCAGGTCTGGCAGCCCCTCGAGTGGCTGGCGCTCAACGCGGGCGCGCGCCTCGACGTCGACAGCCTCTTCGGCGCGCGCGTGTCACCGCGGCTCGCCGCGACGCTCCTCCCGGCCGAAGGCAGCTCGATCCGCGCGAGCTACGCGGAGGCGTTCCGCGCGCCGACGGCGTACGAGCTGAACGAGGTGGACCCGACCTATCGCGTCAAGGCGCTCGGGCTCGAGCCCGAGGTCGCGCGGACGGTGGAGGTCGAGTGGCAGCAGCGCGTCGAGTGGGTCTCGTTCTCG
>CAIUAC010000400.1 GCA_903896985.1 uncultured Sandaracinus sp. | reverse complement strand
CTCGAGGTCGTCGGGACGGTCGTGCAGAAGCGCAGCTCGCTCTCGAAGGGCGCGGTCGTCGGCGCGGGCAAGCTGAAGCAGCTCGCGGAGTGGACCGGCGGCGCGGGCGTCGTGCCGACGGCTGCCAAGCACAAGACGACGAAGGCCGGCGCGCACGCCGCGGTGCCCGACGCGGAGTCGAGCGACGACGAGCCCGACGGCGACGAGCTCGACGGAATCGCCCTCGAGGACGACGGCGCGCACGACGAGGCGGAGGACGACGGCGAGCCCGGCGCGCACCCGCCGAAGGGCGTGAAGGCGACGATGATCCTCGTCGATCACGACCTCTCGCCCTCGCAGGCGCGCAACCTCGAGCGCGCGACGGGGGCCGAGGTGCTCGACCGCACGGCGGTGATCCTCGCGATCTTTCATCGGCACGCGCGCACGCGGGAGGCGCGGCTGCAGGTCGAGATCGCGCGCCTCGGCTACCTCACCCCGCGCCTGCGCGACTCGGGCGGCGGCGGCGATCGCGTGCGCGGTGGGGTCGGCGGTAAGGGCGCCGGCGAGAGCGCGCTCGAGCTCGATCGGCGCAAGATCCGCGACCGCATCGCGGAGCTGCGCGAGGAGCTCGTGGCGATCGAGCGCGACAGCGGCACGCGCAGAAAGCGCCGCGCCGATCAGGCGACCGTCGCGCTCGTCGGCTACACGAACGCGGGCAAGTCGTCGCTGATGCGCGCGCTGACGGGCAGCGAGGTCTACGTCGCCGACAAGCTCTTCGCGACGCTCGACACGACCGTGCGCCCGCTCGTGCCCGAGACCAAGCCGCGCATCCTCGCGTCCGACACCGTCGGCTTCATCAAGCAGCTCCCGCACGACCTCGTCGCGTCGTTCCGCTCGACGCTCGAGGAGGCGCAAGAGGCGCAGCTCCTCTTGCACGTCGTCGACGCCTCGGACGCCGCGTTTCGCGCGCAGCTCGCCGTGACGCGGCAGGTGCTCAGCGAGATCGGCGCGCTCGAGGACGCGTCGCTGCTCCTCGTGCTCAACAAGATCGACCGCGTCGACGAGGTCGGTCGAGCCGCGCTGCTCGCCGAGTACCCGGACGCGTTCCAGATGAGCGCGAAGGACCCCGCCGACATCGCGCGCCTGCACGCGCGCATCGTCGAGCTGTTCGAGGCGCGCATGGAGGAGGCGGTGCTCTTCTTCCCGTACGCCGAGGGCAAGCGCGTCGCGGAGGCGCACGCGGAGGCGCGCGTCCTCGAGGAGACCTACGACGAGGCGGGCACGCACCTGCGAGTGCGCGCGCCGCACGACGTGCTCGCGCGGCTCCGGCGCGAGGCGTGAGCGGCGCCTGAGATTGCCGCCCGCGGACGCGCGTCCTATACCGCTCGACCCACGATGCCCACGGTGACCTCGGAGCCCGCAGTCGCAGCTCCTTTCCTCGCGCGCGAGGACGTTCGACGCATCCTGATGCTCGCCGTCCCCGCCATGCTCGCGTTCTTGACGCAGACCGCCGTCAACATCGTCGACACCGTCTTCTTCGGTTATTTGCCCGAGCCGGATCGCTCGGATGGCCAATCGGTCCTCTCGAATTCGCTGATCTTGCTGTGGGCGGTCGGCGGCTTCTTCTCGGCGATCTCCGTCGGCACGCAGGCGATGGTCGCGCGGCGCACGGGCGCCGGGCACCCGCTCGAGGCGGGCGCCGTGCTCAAGAACGCGGTCGTGCTCGCGAGCGTCGCGAGCCTCTTCGCGTCGATCGCGGGCTACTTCTTCATCTCGTCCGCGTTCGCGCTGCTGATGCCCGACAACCCGAACAGCGCCGCGCTCGGCACGGCGTACACGCAGTGGCGCTTCCTCGGCGTCGTGTCGATGGTCGCGACGGCCGCGTACAAGGCGTACTTCGACGGCACCGGGCGCACGTACATCCACTTCGTCGCGGCGGTCGTGATGAACGTCGTGAACCTCGTGCTCTGCTGGGGGCTGATCTTCGGCAACTTCGGGATGCCCAGGATGGGCGTCGAGGGCGCGGGCGTCGCGGGCATGGCGTCGTCGTGGGTCGGCTTCCTCGTCGTCGCGGCGTTCTCGTTCTCCAAGTCGGACCGCGTCGAGCGCGCGCCTTACTCCGGTAAGCTGTCTGGCTCGACGATGCGCGAACTCGCGCGGATCTCGGTGCCCTCGGGCATCGCGACGGCCGTGATCATGTCGGGCTTCTTGCTCTTTCGACGCATCGTCGAGGGGCTCGACTCCGCGTACCTCGCGCACGGCGGCACCGAGTCGATCTACGGCGCGGCGACGACGATCATCATCCAGGTCCTCTCGATCACGTTCTTCTCGTGCATGGCGTTCGGCGTCGCGACGGCGACCCTCGTCTCGCAGGAGATGGGCGCCGCGCGCCCCGACCGCGCAGAGCGCATCGCCTGGGCGAGCGTGAAGCTCGGCGCGATGGCGTTCGGCACGCTCGGACTGCTGGAGATCGCGTTCCCCGCGCAGGTCATCCAGGTCTTCAACCACTCGCCCGGCGTCATCGCGGCGGCGATCCCGAGCCTGCGCTTGATGGGCGCGTGCGGCCCGATCATCGCGACGGGCATGATCCTCACGCAGGCGCTCTTCGGCGCCGGCAACACGCGCTTCGTGATGGTGGTGGAGCTCGTGCTGCACCTCGGCTGGCTGGTGCCGGGCGCTTACTTCTTCGGCGTCGTGCTCGGGCTCGGGCTGATCGGCGTGTGGATCTCGGCGGCGGTCTACGTCGCGCTCTTGACGACGGCGATGGTCTTCAAGTTCCGCCAAGGCACCTGGAAGTCGCTCAAGATCTGAGCGGCCTTCGCACGGCGGCTCACTCGACCTCGTCGACGCGCACGCGGTCGAGCGCCGTCGCGTGGCTCTCCTCGCGGGCCTCGGGGAGGTTCGCCCCGCGGGTCGCGCAGAATTCCGCGTAGGGCTCGATCTCGTGGATTCGCGCGTTCTCCCGACATGCCCGATACGCCCGGCGCGCGTATTCGATCCATGGCGACGCTTGGAAGGCGATGACGTCCCGGTAGACGGTCGCGATCTCAGGCTCGCGGTTCAGCTCCTCCGGGAGGGGGAGCACGAGCAGCGCGCGCCCGACGTCCTCGTACATCAGCCCGACGATCGCGCCGCCGACGATGCGCTGCTCCGACGACTCCTCCGCCGCTTCGTCGAGCGCGCGGCGGGCGACCTCGACGACCTCGGTCCGGTGATGGAGCCACGCGGCGAGCGGACCCTCCGACCAAGCGCCCAGCGTCGTCGAGTCGTGCGCGGCCGGCACCGCGGGCATCTGCTCGACGAAGGTCTGCTTCGCGAGATCCCAGCCGCGCGTCATGCCCTCGCTGAAGTCGGTGCGGTCGATGCCGTCGGCCGGCAGCGCCGCGAGTGACGGCACGCCCTCCGCGTCCCCGCGCGCGAGCCCACCCGCGGGCACACCACGCTGCGCCGGCGCAGCCCCGCCGCACCCGACGAGGCCCAGCGAGCAGAGACCGATGAGCCAAGCCGAATCGAGCAGAGGTGCGCGCACGGCTCGAGAGTACGGCGGCCGCGTTGCGGCTTCGAGGGGGCGCTCGGAGAAGCGCTCAGGGTACGCGTCGGATCCCGCGGCAATACATCGAGACGAGGTCGAGCAGTTGCTCGGCGCGATGGGGCGCCATCATCGTCCGCATCCCCGGCTGCGACGCGTCGGGATCGCTCTGCGCCCAGCTCCCCGCGAGCATCACGACGGGCGGCGCCGCGGCGCCGAGCAGCTCGCTCAGCGTCCGCGCGAGGCTCGCCCAGGTCCCGCCCGGCATCACGTTCTCGATGACGACGACCCCGATGCCTACGTCCCGGCATTGCCTCACGGCGTCGACGACGTCCGTGGCGTCGAGCACGAGGTGCCCGCGGAGCTCGAGCAAGTGGGCGAACAAGTCCCGCAGCTCCACATCGTCGCCGACGAGCAGCACGGGAGGCGGCGGAGGCTGAGACGACTGCACCCGCGTATCATTTGGCCGTGACCGCGCAGTGACAAGCTCCGAATCGGCAAACTACCCACGCGGACCGAAGGCGTCGAGCCAGCGCGCACCGTCTGCGCCGAGGAGCGCGTCGGGGTGCGGGCGCCCGTCGATGCCAGGTTCGTTCTTCAGCCAGGTGCGCTGCCGTCGCGCGTAGGTCCTCGTGCTCTGCAGGATGCGCAGCGTCGTCTCGTCGAGGGAGACCCCGCGCAGGACGTGCTCGAGCATCTCGCGGTAGCCGACGGCTTGGAGCGGACGCGCCGTCTCGCCGTGTCGCTCGAGGAGCGCGCGGACCTCGTCGGCGAAGCCCGCGCGCAGCATCTCGCGCACGCGGGCGTCGATGCGGGCGTGCAGCTCGGGGGTCGGTCGATCGACCGCCAGCATCCGCAGGGGATAGCGCGGGCCGCCGAGCGCGTGCGCCGCGTGAAGCTCGCCGAGCGGCGTGCCCGTCTGCTCGAAGACCTCGAGGGCGCGCACGGTGCGCAGCTGATCGTTCGGGTGGATCTTGGCGGCCGCGCGCGGGTCGATCCGTACGAGCCGCGTGTGCAGGGCAGGGGCCCCGCGCTCGACGGCCTCCGCATCCAGGCGCGCCCGGAGCGCGTGATCGACCGGAGGCACCGCGACCAGCCCGCGGACGAGGGCGCGCAGCCAGAGCCCCGTCCCACCGACGACGATCGCCAGCCGACCGCGCGCGTGAATGTCCGCGATCGCAGCATCCGCGAGGTGCGCGTAGGCCATCGCGTCGAGCGGCGCGTCCGCGTCGGCCGCGTCGATCAGGTGGTGCGGCACGCCGCGCAGCTCGGCCGCCGTCGGCTTGGCGGAGCCGATGTCGAAGCCGCGATACACCTGCACGCTGTCTGCTCCGACGAGCTCACCGCCGAGGCGCAGCGCGAGCTCGACGGCGGCGCCCGTCTTGCCGCTCGCCGTGGGGCCAGCGAGGACCAGGACCGTAGGCGCGGGATCGGAGCTCGTCATCCTGCGTCAGCGCCCGAGGCGTCGCTCGAGGTCGGTGAAGGGCACGCTGAACACGATCGGTCGCCCGTGCGGACAATGCCCTGCGAAGTCGTCGACCTCGTCGAGCGCGCGCAGCAGCGCCTGCGCCTCCTCGTTCGAGAGCACATCCCCCGAGCGGATCGCGCCGTGGCAGGCCATCGTCGCGATCGCCATGTCGATCGCGTCGCCGAAGCCGCGCCCGCCCGTGTGCTCGAGCTGCTCGACGACGTCGCGGACGAGGCGCGCCGGGGTCGCGCGGCGCAGCAGGGCGGGCACCGCGTGCACCGCCGCCGTCGTCGCGCCGAGGACCGTGACATCGAGCCCGAGCGCGAGGATCTCGTCGCGCGCCTCGTCGAGGAGCGCCGCTTCGCGCGCCGAGACCTCGACGCGCTCGGGGAACAGCAGCCGCTGCACCATGACCTCGCGCGCGGCGTGCGAGCGGCGCAGGCGGTGGAACTGCACGCGCTCGTCGGCGGCGTGCTGATCGATCACGTGCAGCGCGTCGG
>CAIUAC010000399.1 GCA_903896985.1 uncultured Sandaracinus sp. | reverse complement strand
CAGGCCGAGTTCTACTGGGACAAGGAAGGCGAGGACGCGCAGGAGATGCGCGGAGAGTGGATGTGGGAGATGAACTGGCGCGCTCGCCTGCGCCGATTCCGCGTCCCGATGGACTCGATCCTCGGCGAGTCTTGCGGCGCCGGCGGTGGCTTCTGCGACGCGCTGTCGGGCAGCTCGGACATGATCAACTCGGTCATCGTGCATTGATGGAGCGTCCGATGAACTCTCCTCGAACCCGCTCGAAGATCGCCCGCGCCGCGGCCGCGAGCCGCGCCTCGAAGAACGCGCGCCGCACCTGGCGCGCCCTGCTCCGTGACGAGCGCGGGAGCGTGATGACCGAGGCCGTCATCATGCTGCCGTTCTTCATCCTCGTGTGGGGCTGCATCATCTACGTCTCGCAGCTCTACGAGAAGGGCATCGAGACGCAGGCGGTCGCGCGGGAGTGCGCTTGGCGGCACGCGAAGGACAACTGCGAGGGCGAGACGCGCTGCTCGATCGCGAGCGCCCTCGACGTCAGCTCGGATTACGGCCCGACCGACGACGGCTCGATCTCGGACGCCGAGGGCTCGGGCGGGCCCGGCTTCCTCGGGGATGGCTTCCTGACGAACATCCTCTTCGGGAGCGACATCACCGCGACGGCGCAGGACACGACGCCGAAGCCGGAAGTGATCGGCGGCGGGGACGCGCAGCTGACGGGCAAGATGGGCCTCGCGTGCAACGAGAAGCCTCGAGGCGACCTCGGGGACGTGATCAGCTCCGCTTGGGGCGCCCTATGGACGATGTGATGCGGAGGCTCTCATGACCGTTCCCGTCACCAAGAAGCGCCGAGTGAGGTTCTCGCTCGGCTCGCTGATCGTGTCCCGTACGCGGCGCAACGTCGTCGAGTACCTCCCGCGCCTCGCGCGCGTCGGTGCGCTCCTCGTGGTCGTGTTCGGCGGCGTGTTCTTCTTCGTCGGGCACCGCGCAAAGGCTGACATTCACGAGGTGATGCTCGGCTTCGGCGCCCAGATGATGCGCTACGACGGCGCCGACCGGCAGGGCACGCCGCGGCAGATCTACATGAACGGCGAGCGTATGTTGCTCGCGACGGCGTCGACGACGAACTCGCTCGACGCGGTGCTCGACTACTACGAGCAGCGCTGCATGAAGCGCGACGGCGGGCTCGAGCAGCAGCTCTTGCAGGCGAGCGGCGCGACCCGCCCGGGCGCGCTCCCGGTCGACGAGCGCGCGATCGACACGACGATTCGGCACGACACGGGCAGCCGTGGTTACGTCGCCTGCCTCGACATGGGGGAGGGCGCCGTCTCGATCGGCGAGCTCACGCAGCGCCTGACGGCGTTCGCCGACACCGGCAACCTCGGTGAGGTCGGGCACCTGCGCTACGTCTACGTCACCGACGAGATCACGAAGCGGCACATCGTCACCTTCTGGACGGAGGAGACGTTCAACATCGCGAAGATGATCCCGAAGACGGGCGACGCTCCCGGGCGTGACGTCGATGGGCTCCCGCGCCCGGCAGGCTCGCGCCGGATGCTCTCCGCTTGGGAGGAGGGGCAGCCGCAGTCGCTGACCGTCTACACCTTCGCACAGCAGGGCCAGGCGGCGCTCGAGACGTTCTATCGCGCCGAGCTTCCGCGGCGCGGCTGGACCGTGAAGAGCCCCCGGGATTTGTCTTCCGGGCGCCTCGGTCGGCCCGCCGAGCTCGACGACGTGCACGTGCTCGGCGCGGAGCGCCAAGGGCGCAGCGCGTTCCTCGTCCTCGGCGAGGACGCAGATGGTCGTGGCACGTTGACGGTCCTCACGGCCCGGTGACGCGCGTAACGGCTTCTATTCCGTCGCGATTCGGTCTAGCCTCGCCCCCGAGGAAACGATGAATCGCAAGGCGTTGATCGCTGCTGGCATCGCCGCCCTCGCTGGGCTCGGGATGCTCTTTCTGTACATGAAGCGCTTCGAGGCCGAGGCGTCGGGCGGCGCTCCCGTGATGGTCCTCATGGCCACGCAGGACATCCCCATGGGGACCGCGATCACGCGGCAGATGGTCGGCGCGCGTCCGCTGCCGAGCGCCTACCTCGAGGAGCGCCACATCCGCTCGGCAGATGCCGAGCGGATCTACGGCGTGCGAGTGTCGATGGGCGTGAAGGCGAACGAGTCCGTGCTGTGGACCGACCTCGCGACCACGAGCGAGCAGCGCCGCGATCTCTCGGCGCTCGTCCGCAACGGGCAGCGCGCGATCACCGTGCGCGCCGGGCAGACCTCGTCCTTCGGCGGGATGCTGCGTCCGGGCGACCGCGTCGACGTGCTGCTGACGGCCGACCGTCCCGGCGCGGGGCTCGCAGGGTCCGGTGATCTGACGATGTCGCGCGTGACCATCCCGCTCTTGCAGAACCTGCTCGTGCTGGCTGTCGGCCGGGACACAGGCGGCGAGCAGGCGGGCACCCCGGCGCGACCCGGCGGGCGCGCGGGACCGCAGCCGAATCAGGTCACGCTGAGCGCGACCGTCGCGCAGTCGCAGACGCTCACTTACGCGGCCGACCGCGGTGAGCTGACCCTCATCCTGCGCAACCCCGACGACATCGCCATTCTCGATGGCCTGCCGGAGACCAGCGCGCGGGACATCCTCGAGCCCGAGCGCCGGGCTGTCCTGCTTCGTCGGGAGCACCCCGCGACCGCACCGGAGATCGAACGTGTCCAGTAGCCTCATCAGTCGGAGCATCGTCCGGGAAGTCTCGATCGCGTTGGCGTTCTGCGCGCTCGTCGTCGCCGCGCTCGGCGCGCCGTCGGCGCACGCGCAGCAGATGCAGCGCCGCGATCTCGAGCTGCAGATCGGGGAGCAGACGAGCCTGCCGGCGGACGGCGTGCGGAGCTACTCCGAGGGCGTCGCCGGGGTCGCCGACATCCGCGTGTCCCGCGAGACGGGGCAGTTCATCGTGCTCGGGCAGCGCGCCGGGACGACCTCGCTCCTGCTCATCATGGAGGACGGGAGTCAGGTCCAGTATCACATCGTCGTGCGGGGCGCGGAGGCCGCGACCGCGGGCGTGTCGGAGCGCGACAACGTCCGAATCGACTTCTACTTCGTGCAGGTCTCGGACGAGTACTCGCACAAGATCGGGCTCGGCTGGCCCGCGTTCATCGGCGGCGCCGGCGTCAGCCGCTTCACGGGCGCGCTCGACCTCACGACCTCGAGCATCACGAGCGCGCAGCTGCTCGTCACCAATCAGCCGCTCCCGCGCCTCGATCTCCTGCAGTCGACTGGCTGGGCGCGCATCGCGCGGCAGGCGGCGCTGATCACGGTCAACGGCAATCAGGGCATCTTCAACAGCGGTGGCGAGGTCAACGTGATGGTCTCTGGAGGGATGTCGGCCTCCATTCAGTCCATCAAGTTCGGCAGTCAGATCACCGTCCTTCCGAACTACGACCGCTCCTCCGGGCGCGTCGAGCTGCGCATCGTCGCGGACGTCAGTGACCTCACGGACGACCGCGGTTTGGGCCTCCCGGGGCGCACCGTCTCGCACCTCGAGACGCTCGTGAACCTCGAGATGGGGCAGGCGATCATGCTCGCCGGCATTCAGGCGGACGCCGAGGGCAGCGGGCGCACGGGCCTGCCGGGGCTCTCGCAGATCCCGATCTTCGGCGTGCTCTTCGGCACGCACACCGCCCGCAGCGAGCAGACCCGCAACGTGCTCTTCATCGTGCCGACGGTCGTCGACGCGGTGAGCGCGCGGTCGCGCGACGCGATCGGCGACGCGATGCAGATCTATCAGGACTTCAACGGCGGCGCAGAAGACGTGCTCCTCTTCGCCCCGATCCACAGCGGCGGTCCGAGCGCGGCGGTTCACTCGGGCGCGACCTCCGACTCGAGCGACACCGAGGCACCGTCGGCGCGTCCCGCGGCCCCCGCTGGCGGCGCTCCGCGCGGTGCAGGCGGCGCGCGCGGATGGCCCGCCACGCGCACGACCAACTGACGTCATGCTGCTGTCCATCGAGCTCTCGGACGGGACGGTCGAGAACCTCGCGATCAACGATACTCCGCAGGTCGTGATAGGCCGCGACCCGAGCTGCCATGTCGTGCTGCCCTCTCCAGAGGTCTCTCGACGGCACTGCAGACTCGATGTCACGCCGCAGGGAGTGACCATCACGGACACTTCGGCGAATGGCACGCTCGTCGGCAACGAGCGAGTCGTCGCGGCGACGATCCTGCTGCAGCCTGAGGTCCCGTTTCGCGTGGGGCCCTATGTGGTGCGGCTGCGTGGTGGTCAGCTGCGCAAGGTGGAGCCCCCGCAGGTGCCCCGCGCGCCCGCCTCCGCGATGGTGACGGCGGCGCAGAAGACCGTCACCTCCGTGCCTGCGGCGGCGGCGTATCGCGAGCCCGCCCCGGCACCGCCGGCCGCGGACGACCCGATCTGGCGGCACCGGCACGGCACCAAGAACGTCACCGTCGAGGTGCGTCGGCGCCTGCACCGGATGCTGCTCGATCATCTCGACCTCGCGAGCCTCGATCGCGCGAAGATGGACGACCGCGTCATGCGCCCGAAGGTGCTCGACGCGCTCAAGCGCATCGTGCAGACGATCGCGCGCGACCTGCCGGCGGGCACGGACCTGGCCCAGCTGATCGAGGAGATGAGCGACGAGGCGCTCGGGCTCGGCCCGCTCGAGCTGCTGCTCGCCGACGAGAGCGTCAACGAGATCATGGTCGTCGACCCGTACACGATCTTCGTCGAGCGCGCGGGCAAGATCGAGCACACGCCGCTTCGCTTCACGGACGACGAGAGCGTGCGCGCGGTCATCGAGCGCATCGTCACGCCGCTCGGACGGCGCATCGACGAGTCGACTCCGCTCGTCGACGCGCGCCTCAAGGACGGCTCGCGCGTCAACGCGATCATCAAGCCGCTCGCGCTCCGCGGCGCGTGCATCACGATCCGCAAGTTCGCGCGGCACGCGCTCAAGCTCGAGGACCTCGTGCGCTTCGGCGCGCTGACCGAGCAGATGGGGCGCTTCCTCGTGCGCTCGGTGACGGCGCGCAAGAACATCGTGATCTCGGGCGGCACGGGCTCCGGCAAGACGACGCTGCTCAACGTGCTCTCGGGCGCGATTCCCGCCGACGAACGCGTCGTGACGATCGAGGACGCCGCAGAGTTGCGCCTCGTGCAGCCGCACGTGGTCTCGCTCGAGTCCCGCCCGCCCAACATGGAGGGGAAGGGCGAGATCACGATCCGTGACCTCGTGAAGAACGCGCTGCGTATGCGGCCGGATCGCATCGTCGTCGGCGAGTGCCGCGGCGGCGAGGCGCTCGATATGTTGCAGGCGATGAACACCGGGCACGACGGCTCGATGACGACGACGCACGCGAACAGCCCGCGCGAGGCCATCGCGCGCCTGGAGACGCTCGTGATGATGAGCGGACTCGACCTGCCGCTGCGCGCGATACGCGAGCAGATCGCGCAGTCCGTGCATGTCGTGCTGCAGCAGTCGCGTATGTCGGACGGCTCGCGCAAGATCACGAGCATCGCCGAGGTGACGGGCATCGACGAGGAGCACGGGGAGATCATCGTCGCCGAGATCTTCCGCTTCGAGCGCACCGGGCTCGGCAAGAACGGCAAGGTCCTCGGGGAGTTCCGCGCGACGGGCTTTCTGCCTTCGTTCCTCGACGAGTTCATCAAGCGCGGGCTCGTGCGGGAGGGCGACTACCTGTGATCGTCTCGCGCATGACGGGCTGGCTCGGCTACGGCGGCATCGCGCTGCTGATCCTCGGCGTCACCATCGGCGTGATGCTCGTGCTCGTCAGCCCGCACAGCGGCCCGCGAAAGGCGTATCGCGACTACGAGGCGAAGCTCGAGCAAGAGCTGCGCTTCATGCTCTATCGCACGACCGGCGCGCGCATCGCCCGCACCCAGCTGATCGCGTGCATCGGGCTGCTCTTCTTCGGCGTGCTGATCGAGGACCCGATCATCGCGGTCCTGGCGGTGCCGGTGGCCCTCGCGCCGCTCTATGTGCTGCGCTCGCGGCACGATCAGCGCGTGCTGATGCTCGAGGCGCAGCTCGATTCTTGGCTGCTGTTGCTCGCGAACAGCCTCAAGGCGACTCCGTCGCTCGGTGAGGGGATCGGCTCGAGCGCGAAGCTGATGCGCGCGCCGATGGGCGAGGAGCTCGACCTCGTGCTGAAGGAGATCGCGCTCGGCACTCCGCTCGATCAGGCGGTGATGAACATGAGCGTGCGCATCAACTCGCGCCCCGTGTCCGGCGCGCTCGCGACCATCCTCGTCGGTCGGCAGACGGGCGGCGATCTCACGCGCATCCTCGAGGAGAGCGCCGCGACGCTGCGCGAGATGTCGCGGCTCGAGGGCGTCGTGCGGACGAAGACGGCGGAGGGCAAGTCGCAGGCGTACGTGCTCGGCGGCAT
>CAIUAC010000398.1 GCA_903896985.1 uncultured Sandaracinus sp. | reverse complement strand
TCGTGCCGCTCGGTGAGCGGGACGGCGTGATCGAGGTCGCGGTCGCCGACCCGCTCAACCCGTTCCCGATCGATGATCTGCGGACGCTCCTCGGGCGCGCGGTCGAGCCGATCGCGGCGCCGGGCGAGGCGATCGACGACGCGATCAACCGCCTCTACGAGCGCAAGGACGAGAACGCCCTCGCGGACGGCAAAGAGGGCGACGACGTCGAGGAGCTTCAAGACCTGATCGACATGACGGATGAGGCCCCCGTCATCCGCTGGGTCAACAACCTCTTCTACAACGCGGTCCGCGACCGCGCGTCGGACATCCACATCGAGCCGGGCGACAAAGAGGTCGCCGTCCGCTACCGCATCGACGGCGATCTCTACCCGACCAAGACCGCGCACAAGGGGTTCCTCCCCTCGATCATCGCGCGCGTGAAGATCGAGGCGGGGCTCAACATCGCAGAGAAGCGCCTCCCGCAGGACGGGCGCATCACCAAGAAGATCCAGGGGCGCCTGATCGACGTCCGCGTGAGCACGATCCCGACCTCGCGCGGCGAGCGCGTCGTCATGCGCTTGCTCGACAAAGAGAAGGTGCTGCTCGACCTGACGGATCTCGGCTTCGACCCCGATCAGCTCCAGACGATGGAGCACTTCATCTCGCGCCCGAACGGCATCGTGCTCGTCACGGGCCCGACGGGCTCCGGCAAGACGACGACGCTCTACGCCTGCCTCAACAAGATCAACACTCCCGACCTCAACATCCTCACCGTCGAGGATCCGGTCGAGTACGAGCTCGCGGGCATCGGGCAGATGCAGATTCACCCGAAGATCGGCCTGACGTTCGCGAGCGGCCTGCGCGCGTTCCTGCGCCAGGATCCGGACGTGATCATGGTCGGCGAGATCCGCGACAAGGAGACCGCCGAGATCGCGATCAACGCGTCGCTCACGGGCCATCTCGTGCTCTCGACGCTGCACACGAACGACGCCGCCGGCGCGGTGACGCGCTTGGTCGACATGGACGTGCAGCCCTTCTTGATCGCGTCGTCGCTGCTCGCCGTGCTCGCGCAGCGCCTCGTGCGCCGCCTCTGTCCGCACTGTCGGCAGCCGTACGAGCCGAGCCAAGCCGACCTCACCTCGCTCGGCATCGACCTCGCGGAGGCGCGCAGGCTCGTCGAGAACAACAAGCGCACGGGCCTCGCCGCGACGGCGAAGGCGGCGGCGATGGCGCACGCCAAGAGCGGCGCCGCGACGCCGAGCGCGCCCCCGGAGCTGCGCGACCTCGACGAGGACCTCGAGCCAGAGCAGACGCGCGTCCAAGGGCCGCCGCCGGTGCCGGCCGATGTCCTCGCGCGGCTGACGCCGGAGCAGCGCGCGATCATCGACTCCGCGCCGGAGCGCCTGCGCGAGGGCGACGGCCGCATCCGCGCGCAGCTCGGGCTCGGCGCCGCGCAGGAGAAGCCGATGTTCTACCGCGCCATCGGCTGCTCGGAGTGCGCGGGCACGGGCTACCGCGGCCGGCTCGGCATCTACGAGCTCCTGCAGATCGACGAGCCCGTGCGGCGCGCGATCCTCGACAACTCCGACTCGAACACGATCACGCGCCTCGCGGTGCAGCGCGGGATGCGCTCGCTGCGCGAGGACGGCGCGCGGCAGGTGCTCGCCGGGCGCACCTCCCTCGAGGACGTGCTCGCGGCGACTCAAGCCGGCGAGATCGAAGCGTAGCGATGGCCATCTTCGCCTATCGCGGCATCAACGCCGCCGGCAAGAAGGTCTCGGGCGTCAAGGACGCCGAGAACGCGAAGGCGCTGCGCGTCGTGCTCCGCAAGGACGGGGTGCTCGTCACCGAGGTCCTCGAGGAGTCGCAGGCGCGCAAGAAGAGCGCGCGCGAGATCGACCTGAAGAAGCTGCTCCGGCGCATCACGACGCTCGACGTCGCCGTCGCGACTCGGCAGCTCGCGACGCTGCTCAAGAGCGGGATCCCGCTCGTCGAGGGGCTGACCGCCCTGATCGAGCAGCTCGAGCAGCCGGATCTCAAGCTCGCGCTCACGCAGATCCGCGACCGCGTCAACGAGGGCACGAGCCTCAACGAGGCGCTCAAGGCGCACCCGAAGATCTTCAACCCGCTCTACGTCAACATGGTCGCTGCGGGGGAGTCGTCAGGCACCCTCGACTCCGTGCTGCAGCGCCTCGCGGAGTTCCTCGAGGCGCAGTCGAAGCTCTCGAACAAGGTCTTTGGCGCGCTCGCGTATCCGATGTTCATGGTCGTGTTCGGGATGGGCGTCATCTCGGTGATGATGGTCGCGGTCGTGCCGAAGGTGACGGCCATCTTCGAGAATTTTCAGCAAGCGCTGCCCTGGTATACGCGGCTGCTGATCTTCACGAGCCATGTGTTCACGGGCTATTGGTGGCTGCTGATCCTGTCGGTGACGAGCGGCGTCATCGGCTTCCGGCGCTGGCTCGCGACGGCCGATGGGCGGCGCCGCTGGGATCTGTTCGTCCTGCAGGTGCCGGTCTTCGGCAAGCTCACGCTGATGGTCGCGGTGTCGCGCTTCGCCCGCACGCTCTCGACGCTGCTCAAGAGCGGTGTGCCGCTGCTCTCTGCGCTCGAGATCACGCGCAACGTGCTCGGCAACACCGAGCTGATGCGCGTCATCGAGGAGGCGCGAGTCTCCATCCGCGAGGGCGAGAGCATCGCGGCGCCGCTCAAGCGCTCGAAGCGCTTTCCGCCGATCGTCACGCACATGATCGCCATCGGCGAGCGCTCCGGGCAGCTCGAGGAGATGCTCGAGAACGTCGCGTCGGCGTACGACAGCCAGGTGGACGCGCAGATCGGGGTGATGACCGCGCTGCTCGAGCCGATGATGATCATCTTGGTCGGCGGGATGTCGGGCGGCATCGCCTTCGCGATCCTGATCCCGCTGATGCAGATCAACGAGTTCGTGCAGTGATGGGCGAGACGATGTTCGACGCATCGAGAGGCGAGGAGACCCCGAGTGGCGAAGGCGAAGCGAGCACGGCGCAGCATCTTCCTCCCCTGGGAGCGGCGCAGCGCGTGGCTCGGGCAGCTGCTGACGGCGCGGCGCTTCGGCGCGGTGGTCAGCACCGCCCTCGGAGTCGCGGTCGTGATCAGTCTCTGGGGCGCCGCGGACGAGCGAGCGCGGACCCGCGCGACGCGCGCCGCGATCGCCTCGGTGAAGCGCGGAATTGCGGAGTTTCAAGAGGACATGGCGCGTTGTCCTCGCTCGACGGTGGAGCTCGTTCACCCGCCGCGGGCGGGCGCGCACTACCTACCCGAGCTTCCGACGGATGGCTGGGGACACGAGCTCTACGTGAGGTGTCCCGGCGTGATGAACCCGGACGGAGTGGACGTCGTCTCGGCGGGACCGAGCGGCGACTTCTTCGTCGACGACAACGTGCAGTGATCGTGGGGCGGGGTCGTGACGAGTGGACGTAGCGAATGAACGTGGGGCGGGGTCGTGGGGAGTGAACGTGGTTCAGGGGCTCAACGCTCGGAGGGCGAGATGAAGAAGCAGCAGCAGGATGGGATGAAGCGGACGCGGCGCCTGGCGCGGCGGATGGCTCGGCGCGCGGTCGAGGGCATGACGCTCGTCGAGATCATGGTCGTCGTCATCATCATGGCGCTCATCGCGACGGCGGTCGGCGTCGCCGTGCTGCCGGCGATCGGCAAGGCCCGCAAAAAGCAGGCCCTCAGCGACGCCGCGGCGATCAACTCCGCGGCGACGATGTGGATCTCGGAGCACGCGGGCGAGTGCCCGACGGTGGCCAATCTGCTCGAGGACGGGCAGCTAGACCACAGCAAGAACTCGAAGGATCCGTGGGAGAACGACTTCGTCATCGAGTGCGATGGCGACAGCGTCTCGACGAAGTCCGGCGGCCCCGACAAGCAGATGGGGACCGAGGACGACATCTCGATCTGAGCGACGGATGAAGACGCACGCCAAACGCTCGCGCGAGGGGATGACGCTGATCGAGATCATGGTCGCCGTGATCATCGTCGCGTTCGTCTCGACGGGCGTGACGTATGGCCTCGGGCTGATGATGCGGACGAGCCTGCGGTCGGCGTGCATGAAGCTCCTCGCGGCGTCGCGCTTCGCGTACACGCGGAGCGTCACGCAGGGCGTCACCGTGCGGGTCGTGGTCGACCTCGACGAGGCGCGCGTGTCGATCGAGGAGGCGCACGGCCGCGTCGCGCTCGCGCGGGCGAGCGACCCGACGAGCGCGGCGATCGCGCACGGGCGGGCCGACGAGGCGGGCGCGGGCGACGACCGCACGGGCATCGACCCTTGGGCGGCGGCGCAGGCGGCCCTGCAGCGGACGCAGCTCCCGTCGTTCGGCTCGTCGCCGTTCAGCCCGCTCTCGAACGAGGACGGGGAGCCGATCGAGCGCTACACGCCGCACCCGCTCGGCGGCGGGATCCGCGTGATCAAGCTGCTCGTGCCGCACGAGCCAGAGGCGCGCGAGCACGGGCGCGGGGCGATCTACTTCTTCCCCGGCGGGCGCACGGAGCACGCCGTCCTTCAGCTGACGGACGGACGCAGCGACGTCTACACGGTCGAGCTTCACCCGCTGACGGGGCGCGGCACCGTGCACACCGAGGCGTGGGAGCCGCGCGAGCCCGAGGACGACACCGGCGACCGCTCCGAGGTGGAGGAATGAAGCGCGCAGGCTCCAATAGCGGCGGGCGCGCAGGCGCGAGCAGCAGAGGGCGTGCAGGCGCGAGCAGCAGAGGGCGTGCAGGCGCGAGCAGCAGAGGGCG
>CAIUAC010000397.1 GCA_903896985.1 uncultured Sandaracinus sp. | reverse complement strand
GTCGCCGCCTCGATCTCGGAGGGCGGCAAGCGGCTCAGGCGCTGGAAGAGCCCCTCGACGCCGTCGAAGTCGCGCGTCTGAATGGCGATCTCGATCAGCCGACCGAGCGCGCGCTGCACGTAGGGGCGAAACGGGGTCTCGTCGGCGCGGTCGATGATCTGACGGAAACGCGTGCGCGAGCCGAGGACGTCCCCGGCCCGATAGAGCGAGTCAGCGAGCAAGAACAGCGCGTCCGGGAACGCGGCGTGCGTCGGGTGGCTGTCGACGATGTCCGTGAAGATGATCGACGAGCGCGTGTAGTCGTGTAGCCGATAGAACAGCTCGCCGTCGGTGAGGCGCTCTTCGACGTAGTTCGCTCCACGCAGGCTGGCGCGGCGAACGGGCATGTTCGAGAGGTTTCGGGCGTCTGCCTCGAGCTGGGTGACCTGCCGCCCAATCGCGGCGAGGTCCTGCGCTCGCGCTGAACTCACGGGGAGAGCGGTGCCGAGGACGGCGCCGGTCGTCGCGATGAGCGTGGCGAGCCCAGCCGAGAGCAGCCGCCCATGGGGCTGCCGCTGCTGCATCACGGGGTGCCCCCGCCGCCTGCCGCTGGAGTTGCCGAGGGAGTTGGGGCCGATGCGCCGCCTTCGGCCGCCTCTGCCGCCGTGGCCTCGCCGCGGTTCGCGACGCGCTCGATGTAGCGGATCGCGGGGCGCTCCTCGAGGGGGGCCGTGGGGCCGCCCTTCTCGTAGCCGACCACGCGGATGGTGACTCCGCGGCCTTCGGGGGCCGTGAAGTTGTAGTTCGAGCGCACCTTGAAGCGGTAGCCCTGAAGGTACGAGAAGATGCCGTAGCCGTGGCCGCGGTACTCGAGGTTGACGGTCAGCGTGTGCTCGCCGGGGACGATCGCACCGTTGTAGATGTCGAAGGTCTCACGGTCGCCGAGCTCGCCGTTCTCGTCCGCCTTGTTGAAGATCGGCGCGCCATCGAGCGCGTACACGGCCTTCACGAGCTTGTACGACGAGGACATCCGATTCTCGTGCACGAGGGTCGCTTGCGCGCCCGCGATCGTGCCGCTGAGAACGGTCTCCGCGAGGAGCGAGAGCCGCGCCTTGGAGCGGAAGATCTGCTCCTTCAGCTCGTTGATCCGCTGCTCCAGGTCGCGCAGGCGCACGGCATAGGTGCCGGCGTCCACGGGCGTCGCCGCGTCGACCGGCCCCGCCGTGTCGCCCACAGCTGCCGCATCGCCCGGAGGCGTACCCGCCGTGACTCCCGAGCCCCCCGCCGTCACCGCCGTCGTGCTGGTCCCCGCATCCTGAGCCGCAGCAGTTGCTACGACAAACGTCACGAGAGCGACCGTCAACGACAGCGCCATCACCCTGCGCATGGAGTCTCCCCTTCCGAACTATTGGCTGACTAATCGGATCAAGATCGACGCCGGGTATAGCAAGGCGCCGTTCCACGGTCAACGGACGCTGCGCATGGGCCCAGTTATGCGGGCAACCGCGCGGGCTTCCGCTACAATCGCGGCGCTCATGGGGTCCGGAGGACACAGCGGTAGATCCGACGGGACGCTCGCGCGTCTGTGTCCTCGTGCCCGCAGTCTCCACGTCGTCCACGCCGTCGGCGCGCCTCCAAGCGGGGGGCGCGTATGGTGAAGCCCACCCCGGAGGTGGCCGACGAGGAGCTGCTCCGCCGGTTCAATGGCGGGCGACCGGAGGCGTTCGAGCTTCTGCTCAGCCGGTACGAGCGGCCGCTGTTCAACTTCATCCTGCGACATGTGTCCGAACGGACGCGGGCGGAGGAGCTGCTTCAGGATTCCTTCCTGCGCGTCATCGAGCGGTCGAAGGAGTTCAAAGGCGAGTCGAAGTTCTCGACCTGGCTCTACACGATCGCCCGGAACCTCTGCATCGACGAGAGCCGCAAGATGGTGTTTCGCCGCCACAAGTCGCTGGACGCGCAGCTGAGCGGGGAGGACGGCGACGGGCCGGCGCTCGTCGAGCGGACGGCAGGCTCGGGCGCCGCGGTGGACCGTGCGGCGATCGCGCGCGAGCTGAAGCCCCAGATCGCCGAGGCGATCGCGGCGCTCCCGGAGGAGCAGCGCGAGGTGTTCTTGATGCGCGAGATCCAGAACTTGCCGTTCAAGGACATCGCCTCGATCGTGGGCGTCCCCGAGAACACGGTGAAGAGCCGGATGCGCTACGCGCTCGAGCGGCTGCAGGAGGCGCTCGCGGAGTACGCCGACTACGTCGCGGAGCTAGAGGAATGATGGCGGGCCCGGGGCGGACGCGGAGTCGAGGGCATCACCGCCAGCCGATGGCCGTGCAGCGTGAGAAGTCGTCATGAACTGCGAATCCTGCGAGAGCCTGCTGCTCGACCTCGTCTACGGCGAGCTCGACACCACCACGAGCGCCCGAGCGCGGGAGCACCTCGTCGGCTGCGCGTCGTGTCGCGCTGCGAGCGAGAAGCTCGAGAGCGCGCGCCGGATCGTGCGGCAGCTGCCGATGGCGACCCCGCCGATGGACGTACACGCCGCGCTGATGGCCCGCGCGCAGGCGCACGCCCGCGGCGAGGTGCTCGTGGCGATGCCCAAGCGGAGCGCGGAGCGCGAGCCCGAGGGCGGCTCGCTGCAGCGCTTCATGTCGTGGCTGGGGGGCTTCGTGCTCGGGCCGCAGGTCGCGATGGCGATGGTGCTGATGCTGGTCGTGGGCGTCGGCCTCTACTATCTGCCGGGGCTGCGGACGTCGCGGAATGTGCCGGGCGGGGCGATCGTCAACGCCGACCCGGGCGATGAGGTCGGGCCGTCGGCAGCGATCGAGCCTGCTGCGCCGCTCGAACTACGCCTCGACACGCGGACGAATCGCCTCCACGCCGGCCCGGGCGCAGTGCTCGAGCGGGGGGCAGTGCACGCCGCCACCGAAGCTGCGCCCGAGGGGGCTGCGGCTGGTCCGCGGCGCCTCGCCGAGGCGCAGGGCACGGTCGTCGCGACGCCGCTGCCCGAAGATCGTACGACGACGCTCGACGGGGTGCCGCCTCCGACGGAGGCGCGCTTGGCGCGGGACGAGGCGCCGCGCCCGCGCGTCGTGGCCGCTGGCCTCGAGCAGGGGCTCGCCGAAGACGCCCCCGCAGCGGACGATGCGATCGAGGAGGTTGCGGTCGCCGATGCGCCGACGAACCCGCGCCGTGAGCTGCAGGCCGCGGTGGACACGGAGCGCCCGACCACCCCGCAATTTCGAGGCGCGCCCTCGCCCGCTCCTTCGCCCGCAGCGACCGTCGCGATGGCGCCGATGATGCCGCCCGCCGCGGTCGCACCGGCCGCGCCGATGCCGATGCCGATGCCCGCCCCGATGGTGCGCGCCCCCGCGCAGCCAGTGATGGCCGCGCGCAACGCGCCGTCGGCGCCGTCGGGGGGCGCGTATGGCGGAGTCGCTACGGGCAGCGCGGGCAGCGGCGTGAGCGCAGGCGCGACCCCGCAAGCACAGGCGCAGTCCCCGCTGCTCGCCGCCGCGGGTCTTCACGGGGCGGCCCGCAACCAGGCGCGCGCCAACGCGCTGCGGGACGCGATCGGGAGCTACGAGTCGCTGCTGACGCGCTACCCGAGCTACGACCGCGCTGCGGAGGCCATGCTCGAGCTGGCGGAACTGTACCGCCGCGTAGGCGACCTCGGACACGCGCGCTCGTGGCTGGCGCGGGCTGAG
>CAIUAC010000396.1 GCA_903896985.1 uncultured Sandaracinus sp. | reverse complement strand
GGCTGCGGAGGCCGAGGTTCAGGCGTGGATCCGCGCCGCCCGGAGTGGGGACTCCGGGGGCGCGCGCGACCTCTATCGCGCGTATGTCGGGCGCGTCTATCGCACCGTGCGGCCGCTCTGCGCGGACGACGCGGAGGCCGAGGACGTGACCCAAGAGGCGTTCGCGAGGGCGCTCGAGGCGCTCGACCGCTACGAGGCGCGCGAGGGCACGCGCTTCATCGCGTGGCTCTCGACCGTGGCGCTCAACGTGGCGCGCAGGAGCCGCCGCCGACGCGTGCGCGCGCGGCCGATGGACCCGGCGGTGCTCGCCCGGCTCGCAGACGAGGAGGCGCCGCAGTCGAGCAACGTCGCGGGCGAGGCGATCGACGCCGTCGTGCTCCGCGCCGCCTTGCTGCGCGCCCTCGAGACGCTCGGTGAGCGCGAGCGCGAGGTCGTCACGCTGCGCTACGGCGGGGAGCTCGACGCGAGCGAGATTGCGGAGCTCACGGGGCTGACTCACGCGAACGTGCGCAAGATCGAGCAGCGCGCGCGAGGAGCCCTCCGCGCCGAGCTAGACCGCGCCCTGGCGCCCCGCGCGATGCCCCGGAGGACCCAGCGATGACCGACGAAGCCACCCCGCACGAGCGCGCCGCCTGGGACGCCGTCGGGCCCGACGAGGCGAGCGTGCAACGCATGGAGTCCGTCGTGCTCGCCGCGCACGCCGTGCAGCACCGCTCGCTGGCGGCCGAGTGGCTCGAGCTGCTGCGCGCCCGCCCGCTGACGAACACGCTCCTGTTCGCCGCGGCTGCCGCCGTGCTGCTGCTCGCGACGCCGCTCGGCGCGCTGTTCGCCCTCGTCGCGCTGCGCAGCTGAGCCTGCGCTCAGATCAGGATCACCGGCGCGCAGGTTGACACACCCGCGCCGACGATCGTGTAGCCGATGTTGGTCCGCACGGTCTCGACGGTGTTCGTCTCGGGCGTCACGCGGTAGATGCCCGTCGTCGTGTCCAAGAGGCCTTGATAGAAGATGTAGTAGCGCCCGCCCCAGAACGCGAACGCCCACGCGGCCGCGCCGCCGAGCCCCGACGGATCGACCGGGCGCGCGTCCACGATGCTGAGCGTCGCGCCGGACGCCTTGTCGAGCTGCCGCACCGAGATCGGGTTGGTGTCCGGGAAGAAGCCCCATAGCTCGCCTGCGCCGTTGCCGGTCAGCTCGGGAGTCCCCATCAGCGTGCCGCGGGTCGCGACGGTCAGCGCGCTCGTGTCGAGCGTGCCGAAGGTGCTCGAGCCCGCGCCGACGGCGGTGAGTGGACCGCCCGAGATGTACAGCGTCTCGTCCGCGCTGCCCGCGGTGTTCGACGCGAAGCCCATCCCGAAGACCTCGAAGCCCATCTGGTTCGGCGTGAAGCCGCTCGCGGTGCACGACGCATCGCTCACGTTGACGCGATACACGTTGCCGTCGTTGTAGAGCACCCACGCGGTCGCGTTGCGATCGACCGCCATGGAGAACGGAGTCGCCGTCGAGGTCGGGCACGCGAGCGCGCCGATCACCGTCATCGTGTCGGTATCCGGCTCGTAACGCAGCAGGTTGTAGTCGCGGTCGACGAGGTAGATCCAGCGCGCGTCGGTCGAGCACTCGCTCGGGATGTACCCGAGGTCGCGCGTGTCGCCGCCAAAGTCGATTCGGTCCGTGCCATCGCCGCCGCCCGCGTCGCGGCTACCGCCCGAGGGGCGAGCGCGTCGCTCCGAGCAGCCGACGAGGAGCGTGAGCAAGACGAGCAAGGCGAGCGAGACGCGGGAGTTGCGCAGCATCTGCGCAGGCTAACATCCCCGCGGAGGCTACGGCCAGACCACCGTCGGAAAAGGTGGCCCCGGGCGCGCGAGCAAGAAGCCCTGGAGGAAGTCGCACGAGAGCGCGACCAGCTGATTGCGCTCGGCGACGGTCTCGACGCCCTCTGCGACGACCTGCATCCCGAGCTCGCGGGCGAGCGTCGCGATGGCGAGCACGATGCGCTGTCGCACGGGGTCCGCGTCGATGTTGCGCACGAGCGACATATCGAACTTCACGACGTCGGGCTGAATGGTCGCGAGGGCCGCGAGCCCGGCGTAGCCCGCCCCGAGGTCGTCTACCGCGATGCGGAAGCGGAGGCTGCGCAGGCGCGCGACGAGGTCAGCGAGGTTGTTGACGCCGTCCACGGACGCGCGCTCGGTGATCTCGAGCACGATGCGGTGCGCGTACGGCAGCAGCGGATTCCGGGCGTCGTAGAGCGACTCATCGAGCAGGTCGATGGCGTGCAGGTTGACGAAGATCGTGCCGCTCCCGGGGCTCTCGGCGAGCGTGCGCGCGATGCAGGCGCGGACCGCGCGGCCGAGCGTCGGCACCGCGTCGAGCTTCTCAGCGGCTTCGATGATCGCGCCGGGATGCGGCAGCGACTTCTCGTGCGAGCGCAGGAGCGCCTCGTAGCCGACGATCTCGTGGGTCTCCGAGGAGACGATGGGCTGGAACGCCATCCACATCTGATCGAGCGAGCGGGCGAAGCGGTCGGCGAGGCCCGGCTCGACGCGCGAGGGGGGAGGGGCCGCCTTCTCGGCGCGGACCGCGCGCGTGCGGGCGACCGCCGCCTCGACGGCGCGCGACAGCTCGAACGGGTCGAACGGCTTGGTCAGGTAGCGGAAGCCCCCGTGCTCGACGGTGGACGCCGCGGTCTCGACGCTCGGGTGGGCCGTGAGGATGACGACGGCGACGTCGAGGCGGCGGTCCCTCAGCGCTCGCAGAAACGCGATGCCATCGAGGTCCGGCATCTGCATATCCGACACGACCGCGTCGTAGACACCCGCGCGCAGCTGCTCGAGCGCGTCGGCCGCGCGGGACGCGTACTCGACCTCGAAGCCGCGCAACAGAAGCGTCCGCACGGTCGCGCGCCCGGACAACTCCTCGTCGTCGACGACGAGCACTCGCCCGCCAGGCGACGAGGCCGCGAGCCCCCGGGCTCCGGGGGCGGCCGACCCCGGCCGCGTCGTGATCGGGAGCGTACCGTCCCCCGTCTTCTCGGAGACGCCTCGTTCTGCAGCAGCCATGCGCCATGGGAACGGTCCCTTGGCCCGGAGCCTGAAGTGCCCCCCCGTCCGCAACCTGAAGACGGGCGGATCCCTCCACACGACCACGCTTGCCCCGGGCCAACGTGGGGGCAATGCTCGCCGCGATGAGCGACACCTCCGAGTCCCGCTGGGAAGCCGCGGAAGAAGCCGCAGAACGCTTGAAAGACGGGGATCCGGACGGCGCAGTGACCGCAGCTCAGGAAGTGCTCGCGCTCGACGCGCGCAACGAATACGCCTGGTTCTTCCTCGGCTGCGCGCACTTCGAGAAGGGCGACCTCGGCTCGGCCCTGAAGGCGTTCGTCCGCGCGCTCGAGATCGCCCCCGCGTACCTCGGGGCGATGGTCAACCTCGGACACACCCTGCGGCTGCTCGGGCGGCATGACGAGGCGATCCGTCTCGGCCGGGAGATCCTCCACCGCGCGCCGGAGGACGGCGACGCGCTTTACCTGCTCGGCCTCACCTTCTTTGCGCGCGGCGACGCCGCCGCAGCGAGCGCGCACCTCGAGCGCTTCTTGAACACGCGGCCGGAGGCGGAGCTCGCCCTCGAGGTGAGCGGGATGCTCCAGACCCTCCGGGGCGAGGTGGTACCCTTTCCCGGCGTGGGCGAGCCGACCGACGACCCCAACTGAGCCACCCCGAACGCACCCGGCCCGAGGAATTCATGTCCGAAGCAAGCATCGACGACGGCATCTACACGGCGGAGGGCGGTGAACTCGGTCTCAGCGGCGACGCGATGGCGCAGCTTCGGCGCGCCCGCGACGACTGGGAGACGCGCGTCGTCGCGAAGGCCACGGCCAAGCTGCCGCTCCGCAAGGAGCGCTTCTCGACGCTCTCCGACGTGGACGTCCCCGACCTCGCGACGCCGCTCGACACCCCGCAGGACTACGAGCGCACGCTCGGCTTCCCGGGGGAATTCCCCTACACCCGCGGCGTTCAGCCCACCATGTACCGCGGTCGCCTCTGGACCATGCGCATGTTCGCCGGCTTCGGGACGCCGAAGCAGACCAACGAGCGCTTCAAGTTCCTGCTCGCCAACGGGCAGACGGGCCTCTCCACCGCCTTCGATTTCCCCACGCTGATGGGCTACGACAGCGACTCGCCGCGCTCGCTCGGTGAGGTCGGGATGTGCGGAGTCGCCGTCGACACGCTCAAGGACATGGAGATCCTCTTCGACGGGATCCCCCTCGAGCAGGTGACGACCTCGATGACGATCAACGGCCCCGCCGCCGTCTTGCTCGCCTTCTACGTCGCCCTCGCGGACATCCGCGGCGTGCCGCGCACGAAGATCGGCGGCACCGTCCAGAACGACTGCCTCAAGGAGTTCATCGCGCAGCACGCCTGGGTCGTGCCCCCGCGCCCCGCGATGCGCATCGTCGGTGACACCATCGCGTTCTGCACCCGCGAGGTGCCGCGCTGGAACAGCGTCTCGATCAGCGGCTATCACATCCGCGAGGCGGGCGCGACGGCCGGGCAGGAGCTCGCCTTCACCATCGCGGACGGGCTCGCGTACGTGCAGCACTGTGTCGACCGCGGGCTGCACGTCGACGACTTCGCCCCGCGGCTCTCGTTCTTCTTCGACGTGCACTCAGACTTCTTCGAGGAGATCGCGAAGTTCCGCGC
>CAIUAC010000395.1 GCA_903896985.1 uncultured Sandaracinus sp. | reverse complement strand
CAGCGAACGGACCGAGCGCGCCGAGGACGCACCCACGAACGCGCCTCGACCAGACACCGCTCGATACGAGCCAGGTGATCGCCGACGTCACTCACGCGGCGGCGGGCGGGATCGATGTCTTCGTCGGCGTCGTGCGCGACCACGCGGACGGGCGCGCCGTCGAAGGGCTCGAATACAGCGCCTATGGGCCGATGGCAGAGCGCGAGTTGGCCGCCATCGCGCGCGAGGTCGAGGCGCGATACGAGGGAGTGCGCGTCGCCGCGAGGCACCGTATTGGAGCGTTGCGCGTCGGCGACCTCGCCGTCGTCTGCGCGGCGAGCGCGCCGCACCGCGCCGAGGCCTTCGCCGCCTGCCGCGAGCTGATCGAGGAGATCAAGCTGCGCGTGCCAGTCTGGAAGCGCGAGACGGGCCCGGACGGCAGCGCTTGGGTCGGTTGGGTGGACGTGCGCAGCCCCGCGCCGCCCGCTGCGCCTAGCCCCCCGCGACCGGCGGAATGAGCGCGACGACGGCGCCCTCGTGGAGGGCCGCCGCGTCGTCCACGAACTCCTCGTCGAGCGCGAACCGCACCGAACCGAGGCGCGCACCGAGCGCGGGATTCCGGGCGGCGAGCCACTGCCGCAGATCCCGAATCGTGCGCACTTCCTCGCCGAGGGTGACATCCTCCTCGCTGCGTCCGACCAGCTCACGAACGGCTGCGAAGTAGAGTAGCTGCGCGCGCATGGGCCGCAGATTGCCATACGGGTCTGCAGAGGCCAGGCCCGGGAAGCCGCCTTCTAGTCCGGGTACGACTACCGAGGAGCCGCCGCGAGAATGGCCTTCTTCAAGAGCGCTTTGACGAGCTGCAGCTTGAATTTGTTGCCCGCGAGCGGCTGGGCGTTCCTCACGGCGAGGAGGCCCGCGACGTCTGCGGTCTCCTCATCGAGTGTGCGGCCGATGAGGAAGTTCTCGACGTCGCGGGCCCGCAGCGGCAACGGCGCGACCGCCCCGAGCGCCACCTTCGCCGCCGTGATCTTGCCCTTCTCGATCGTCAGCGACGTGGCGACTCCGACGATGGGAAAGTCGATCGCGTTGCGGATACGGAACTTCTGATAGCCCGACACGGTGCCGGGCGGCGCCTCGGGCAGGAAGATCCCCGTCACGACCTCGCCCGGCTCCAGCACCGTCGAGCTCCTCACGCCGGCGGCGAAGAACTCCTCGGCGGGCAGCGTCCTCGTGCTCGTCCGAACGCGGGCGTCGAGGGCCAGGAGCGCCGGGGCGAGGTCGGAGGCGTTGACCGCGATGCACGCGCAGTTGAAGCAGCGGTGGGCCTCCGACGTGCTCGCGCCGAGGTCGAGCGTCGCCATATCCTCCCCGTCGAGCGTGCGCTCGGCGGGCTCGCGCACCTCCACGTGGACAGCCCTCGAGCGCGTGAGCGCCGCGACGTTGACGTCGATCGCGCGACCCACGCTCTTGTCCGCGCCGGGCTTGCCCCCGCGGAGCGTGGTGTCGATGGAGACGGCGGCGCGCCTCCCCGCGGCGAGCGCGGCGACGACCGTGGAGGCGCCTGTCGTGACCTCGCCGCCCGCGAACACATCACTCGCGCTCGTCGCCTGCGTCGCGTGGTCCGTCGCGATCAGGCCACGCTTCAGCTCCAACGCGCCCGCGACGTAGCCGACCTCGCTGCCCTGACCGATGGCGACGATGATGGCGTCCGCCTCGACGAGGGTGTGGCTCGTCGCGTCGAAGATCGGGCGAAAATGGCCCTCGGCGTCGAGCACCGAGGTGCAGCGCCGCAGCTCCATCCCGGTGACCTTCCCGCCCTCGAGCACCACGCGGTGTGGGCCGAACGACGCGAGCACCTTCACGTCCTCCTGCAGCGCGAGCTCGAGGTCCTCGGGGAACGCTGGCATCGCGTCGCGCGCCTCGAGGCACGCCATCGTGACCTCGGCCGCGCCGAGTCGCTTCGCCGTGATCGCGACGTCGACCGCGACGCTGCCGCCGCCGATCACGAGCACGCGCTTGCCGGGCAGCGCGCGCTTGCCGCTGAGCGTGCCGACGAGGAAGTCGAGGCCAGGGATCAGCCGGTCTTCGTGCTCGATACCGAGCGACTTCTGGCGCCAGCCGCCCGTGGCGAGGAAGACGGCGTCGAAGTCCTTGCGCAGCTTCTTGAGGGACAGCTTGGGCCCGCCGAGCTCTGCGCCGAGGACGAACTCGACTCCCATCTTCGCATACGCCTCCACCTGCTTCGCCAACACCTCCTTCGGGAGTCGATACGCGGGAATGCAATAGCGCAGCATCCCGCCCGCCTCGGGCATTCGGTCGTAGACCGTGACCGCATAGCCCCCCTGAGCGAGGTAGTACGCTGCCGACAGTCCGGCGGGCCCGGCGCCGACGATGGCGACCTTCTGGCCGTTGCGCTTCTTCGCCGGCTTCATGAAGCGGGCGGCGTTCTCGAGGATGTGGTCGCCGAGCGTGCGCTCGATGGCGCGCGTAGAGACGGCTTCGTCGAGGTCCCCGCGGTTGCAGTGCTCTTCGCAGAAATGGGGGCACACCCGGCCCGTGATCGCCGGCATCGGGTTGCGCTCGAGGAACGCGCGCGCCGCGTCGTCGATCTCGCCCCTGCGGAGGCGCTCGAGATAGCCCGGGATCGGCACGTGCGCGGGGCAGTCGTTCGCGCACGCGGGGAGCGCCGTGCTCGCCCCGCCGAAGATCGAGTGATAGCGGTGGTCGCCGAGGACTGCGCCGCACGACTCCCCGCCCTTGCGAAGACAATGGAAGGCGTCCTCAGGAGAGCGGTAGTACCAACAGCGCGGTTCTTGGCAAAGATTGCCGCCGACCGTGCCCATGTTGCGGAGTTGGGGCGAAGCGACCGACTTGGCCGCCTGCGCGAGCGCCGGATAATGCGCCCGGACGAGCGGGTGAGCGGCGACGTCGGCCAGCGTGGTCAGAGCGCCGATCAGCAGGCCCTTCTTCTCTTTCTGGATGCCGCGAAGCGCGCCGAGTGGCTTCAGATCGATGAGGAGGTCGGGCGCACCAGAGTGGATGTTGTCCTTGAGGACACCGAGGAGATCGGTCCCGCCCGCGATGAACGCGGGCCTCTTGCCGGTCGCCTGACGGTGGAGTGCCACAGCCTCTTCGACTGAGTTCGCGGTCGCGTGCTCGAGCTGTCGGATGGTCATGGTCGGACCTCAAACCTTTCCGAGCGCGGCGAGGACCTTCTCGGGCTTGACGGGGATCTCGTTGATGCGGACGCCGATGGCCATGTAGAGCGCGTTCAGGATCGCGCGCGGTGCGCAGGTGACGGTGCCCTCGCCGATGCCGCAAGCGCCGTATTCGCCGCCTCCGCGCCAGACCTCCATCAACACGGGGTCGATGTCCGGCATATCGGCCATCGTCGGGATCTTGTAGTCGATCCAGTTGAAGTTGAGCGGCCTGCCCGTCCACCGATCGTAGATGATCTCCTCCGTCAGCGTCTCCCCGACGCCGATCACCTGTCCGCCGATCTGCTGCGCCTCGGCGCCCGACGCGTACATCACCGTGCCGCAGTCGTTGAGGATGACCATCTGGAGCACCTCGAGGCGGCCGGTGCTGGTGTCCACCTCGACCTCGGCGAACGTGGCGATGTAGGGGACTCCGGTGCGCTCTGCGAGCGGCGAGCGGCTGAGCTTCACGGTCAGCGGCGCGAGGTCGCCGGCCATCAGGATCTCCTTCACCGTCTTGCCGCTCGCGGGCGAGGCCTTCGGGAACACCCGCCCGGCGACGACGTCGAGCGCGTCAGGGGGCAGCTTGAACGCCGGCGCGCACTTCTCGAGGAGCTTCTGTTTCAGCTCCTTGGCCGCCACGGCCAACACCTCGGACTGCAGGTAGGAGACAGCGCTGTCGGTCTGGACACAGTCCTTGCTGCTGGTGTTGGTGTCGATCACCGAGAGCCAGTGGATGTCTTCAGTGGCGATACCGAGAAAACCCAGCGACTCCGCGCAGCCGAGGACGTTGCAGGTGTTCGACCCCGTGCCCGTCTCGACCGTCGGCGCATCGAGCAACACCGTGCAATCGGGATTGAGCGTGATGCCGACCTGCACCTCGCCGCGGCGTATTTCCTGCCACTCCGCGTGCCACCCCGGGTGGAACGAGAAGCCAACGCCGCGGCGCTTGGTGCCCTCGAACGTCGCCCCCTGCCCCGGCGCGTGTCGCTTCTCCTTCCAGCCGATCTCGGCAGCGCCCCTGTGCAGCACGGCCGTCAGGCTCTTGTCCGGCAGCGTCCCCCACTCGTG
>CAIUAC010000394.1 GCA_903896985.1 uncultured Sandaracinus sp. | reverse complement strand
GTTGCGGCAGGTCGTGCTCGCCCCCCGCTGGATCGTCCACTACCGCGTCCGGCTGACGATCCTCAAGAACCCGTACACGCCGCTCGACCTCGCGCTGCCGCTCGCCGCCGGCCTCAACGCCCAGGATGCGCGCACGATCGTCGGCTCCCTCGAGCTTCCGCAGGCGCTGCGGGACGCCTGCGCGCGGGTCGGGCCGCCCGACACGGTGCACTGACGCGCCGCCGCTCGGCCGCCGGGTCTGAGCGCCGTCCGCAGAACCTCGAGCTTGACGCAGCGCGTCGAACGCTGTATTCGGAGCCAACCGGGGTGAGCTAGCCGTGGAATCCACCGAGCCAACGACGAAGAAGGCGGGCGGGCAGCGAGTCATCAAGCGCTACGCGAACCGTAAGCTCTACGACACGCGCGACAGCCGCTATGTGACGCTCGTGCAGATCGCCGAGTACGTGCGCAACGGCGAGGAGGTCCAGATCATCGACAACACGTCGAAGGAGGACCTCACGCACGTCACGCTCGCGCAGATCATCTACGAGGAAGAGAAGAAGGGCGAGGGCGACTCACGCCAGGGCTCCATCGGGACGCTCCGCCACTTCATCCAGACGGGCTCGCAGCGCCTCGTCGACACCTTCCGCGAGAGCCCGATCAGCAAGGTCTTCCACCGCCGCGAAGACGGCGCGGAGCCCAAGAGCGAGGTCAAGAGCGACCCGCCGCCCGACGAGCACAAGCGCAACGCGCTCTTCGACAAGTCGCGCGAGGCGCTCGAGGAGCTGCAGCGCATCGCCGACGACCGCCTGCGCCTGCTCGTGACGAGCGCCATCGCGCCGGTCCACCATCTGCAGTCCGAGGTGAAGCGCCTGCAGGCGCGCATCGACGAGCTCGAGTCCCGCCTGGTCAAGGCGGCTCAGCCGACAGGCAATCCGCGTAAGAGCCCGAAAGAAGAGCGGAAACCGTAGGCAACCGGGACCTCGAAGTTCGTCGAAATAGACTCCCGCGCTCGGGAGTTGCACGCTTCGAGGGAATCGAACGATGGGCCTCTTCGGACTCGGTAAGCCGCTCGCACCCAAGACCGCGCCTCGCGACGCGTCGGGACAACCCGCCGCCGCTCGCCCGGGGCGGGATGACTTCGAGCGCGACGCGCTGGCGCATCTCGACTCGCTCTATGCGATGGCGATGCGACTGACGCGCTCGCCCGCCGACGCGGACGACCTCGTGCAGGACACCTACCTCAAGGCGCATCGCTTCAGCGATCACTTCGAGGCGGGCACCAACCTGAAGGCGTGGCTGTTCAAGATCCTGACGAACACGTTCATCAACAAGTACCGCCGCGCGACCCGCGAGCGCGACGTCCTCGAGGACGCCGGGCAGGGACCGCTCGGTGAGGGCGTGATGAGCCACGCGGCGATGCGCGCGCTGACGGACCCCGTCGGCACCGCGCTGCAGCCGCTCGTCTCCGCCGAGATCCAGCGCGCGCTCGACACGCTGCCCGAGGACTACCGCACGATGATCCTGCTCGCCGACCTCGAAGAGCTCTCCTACAAGGAGATCGCCGAGGTCGTCGGCTGCCCGATCGGCACCGTGATGTCCCGCCTGCACCGCGCGCGAAAGCAGCTCCAGGGGCAACTCTACGAGCACGCGCGGGCCCTCGGAATCGTCACTGACGCGGACGCCGCCCACGGCGCGAGCGCCCCCATCGCGCTCGACGCCTATCGCGAGCGCCGCGCGAAGGGCGCGTGATGAGCATGGGAGCGGGCACGATGAACTGCCGTCTCTTCGAGCGTCACGTCGACGCGTTCCTCGACGCGGAGGTAGATCCGACGACGCAGATCGAGTTCGAGCGCCACCTCGCGGGGTGCGCGAGCTGTCAGGAGGTGCTCGCCTTCGAGCGCGCGACCAAGCGCTCGATGAAGGCCGCGCTCGGCGGCATCACGGCGCCGGACGCCCTGCGCGAGCGCCTCGCCGCCCGCCTCGCGAGCGAGCCCCGGCTGGCCCAGACCG
>CAIUAC010000393.1 GCA_903896985.1 uncultured Sandaracinus sp. | reverse complement strand
TCGACGCGCTGGTTGAGCGCCACGATGCCGCCAAACGCGCTGAGCGGGTCCGCCTCGCGCGCGGTGCGATACGCCTCGGCGAGCGAGCGCCCCGTCGAGACGCCGCAGGGGTTCGTGTGCTTGACGACGACCGCCGCCGGCCCGTCGAGCTCGCGCGCGCACTCGAGCGCAGCGTCGCAGTCCACGAGGTTGTTGAAGCTGAGCTCCTTGCCGCCCGCGCCGAGCGACTGCGCCCTCGCGAGCGAGCCCTCGACCGCGCCGCGCTCGACGTAAAACGCGCCGCGCTGATGCGGGCTCTCGCCGTAGCGCACGTCGTAGGCCTTCTCGAACTGCAGCGAGAGCGTGCCGGGGAACTGCGCGCGCGGCGCCTCGACCGAGTCGGGCACCGACGTCAGGTAGCCGGCGATCGCGCCGTCGTACGCCGCCGTGTGCGTGAAGACCTTCGCCGCGAGCGTGCGGCGCGCGAGCGCGTCGGGGCGGCCCTCTGCGGTGTCGAGCGCGCCGAGCACGAGCGCGTAGTCGCGCGGGTCGACGACCACCGTGACGCGCGCGTGGTTCTTCGCCGCGCTGCGGAGCATCGAGGGCCCGCCGATGTCGATGTTCTCGATGACCTCGTCGAACGCCGCGCCGCGCTCGACCGTCTGCTCGAACGGGTAGAGGTTGACGACGACGAGGTCGATCGTCTTGCCGCCGATGCTCGCGAGCTGCGCGCGGTCGTCGTCGCGGTCGCGCATCAGGAGCCCGCCGTGCACGCGCGGGTGCAGCGTCTTGACGCGCCCGTCCATGATCTCCGGGCTCTGCGTGTACTCGGACACGTCGATGACGGCGAGGCCCGCGGCGCGCAGCGCCTTCGCGGTGCCGCCCGTCGAGAGCAGCTCGACGCCGGCCTTGGCGAGCGCCTCTGCGAAGGGGACGAGCCCCTGCTTGTCCGAGACCGATACGAGCGCGCGTTCGATGCGGGGCATGAGGGACTCCTTCGGGCCGCCCGCGTACCGCGCAGCGCGGGTCACGTCAACCGCCTGCCGTCGGCGAACGTCGCCCTCGTGCACCCACGGCGGACGGCGCACACCGCTGGACAGGGTCGCGGGCAGATCGCGCGCCCGAAGCGCGCCGCGCACGCGCTACGCTGCCGCGATGTCCGACCCACACGCCGAGGCCCCCGCGCTCGAGGAGCTGCGCGCGAAGGTCGACGCGATCGACCACGAGCTCCTGCGGCTGCTCGCCAGGCGGAGCGCGGTCATCGAGGAGATCTCGGCGTGGAAGCTCCCGCGCGCAGAGCCGATCCAGGACGTCCTGCGGGAGCGCGAGCTGCTCGAGGACCGGCTCGCGCACGCCGGGCGACTCGGGCTCGAGCCCAGCCTGGTGACCGCGCTCTTCGAGCTCGTGCTGCGGGCCAGCCGCGAGCAACAGGCGGCGCTCCGTGGGGAGCGCGCGTGACGCCAGACGCGCCCGCGCCTCCCGTCAGGTCGCCGCGCCGATCTCGTCCCCGCCGCGCATCCGCGCGACCGTCTCCGCGGCCCACTGCGTGTAGCGCTGCTCGCGGATCGCGGCGCGCGCCGCGCGCGTGAGCGCCCCGTAGAAGTGCAGGTTGTGCTCGGTGCAGAGGCGCGCCGCGAGCATCTCCTTGGCGACGACCAAGTGCCGCAGATAGCCGCGCGAGTAGGTCGTGCACACGGGGCACTCGCAGAGCGCGTCGACCGGCGACTCGTCGTCACGGTGCCGCGCCTGCTTGAGGTTGACGCGCCCGCCCCAGGTGAGCGCCTGCCCGTTGCGCGCGTTGCGGGTCGGCAGCACGCAGTCGAAGAGATCGACGCCCGCGCCCATGCCGTGGATCAGGTCGTACGGAGTGCCGACGCCCATCACGTAGCGCGGCTTCTCGCTCGGCAATTTGGGCACGATCTCCGTGAGCGCCTGGTACATCTCCGGGATCGGCTCGCCGACGGAGAAGCCTCCGAGCGCGATGCCGTCGAAGGGCAGCGCGGCGATGTCCGCGAGGTGCGCGAGGCGCAGGTCGACGTGCGCGCCGCCCTGCACGATGCCGAAGCGCGCCTGCCCGTCGGCGGCGGGCGAGGCGAGGCAGCGCGCCGCCCAGAGCGTCGTGCGGCGCATCGCGTCCTCGATGACCTTGCGCTCGGCGCCGCCAGGCGGACAGACGTCGAGCACCATCGCGACGTCCGAGCCGAGCAGCGCCTGCACGCGCATCGACTCCTCGGGCGTCAGGCGCAGCTTGGCGCCGTCGAGGTGCGACTTGAACGTCACGCCGTCGTCGTCGATCGTGCGCAGGTCCGCGAGGGAGAAGACCTGATAGCCGCCGGAGTCCGTCAGCATCGCGTGAGGCCAGCGCATGAAGCGCTGCACGCCGCCGAAGTGCCGCACTCGCTCAGCCGTGGGCCGCAGCCAGAGGTGATAGGTGTTCGCGAGGATGATGCGCGCGCCCGTCGCGGCGACCTCCGCGGGCGTCTGCGACTTGACCGTCGCCTGCGTGCCGACGGGCATGAACGCGGGCGTCTCGATCGCCGCGCGCGTCGTCGTGAACGTGCCCGTGCGCGCGTCGCCATCCTGGGCGTGGACCTCGAACGAGAAGCCGGGCGTCGGGAGCGTCATGGAGCGCGCGGTGTAGCAGGCCGCTCGGCAGGTACTCAATGCGGGGCCGGTCAGCGCGTCGTGCGGGCTCAGGAGTTCAGCGCACGAGCATCGCGTCGCCATAGCTGAAGAAGCGATAGCGCGCGGCGATCGCGTGCGCGTAGGCGCGGCGCACCGGGTCGATGCCGGCGAAGGCCATCACGAGCGCGAGGAGCGTGCTCTTCGGCAGATGGAAGTTCGTCAGGAGCGCGTCGACGACGTGCAAGTCCGCGGGCGGATAGAGGAACAGGCGCGTCTCGCCGGTGCCCGCGAGGACCTGCCAAGCGCCGTCTCCATCGCGCTGCGCCGCGGACTCGAGGGTGCGCACGACGGTGGTGCCGACCGCGACGATGGGGCGCCCCGCCGCGCGCGCCTCGCGGACCGCGCGCGCGGTGTCTTCGGAGACCTCGTAGTGCTCCGCGTGCATCACGTGCTCCGCGAGCTCGTCGCTGCGCAGCGGCAAGAACGTGCCCGGGCCGACGTGCAGCGTGACGCGCGCGAGCGTGTGCCCCGCGGCGGCGAGCTCCTCGAGCAGGCGCGCAGAGAGATGCAGCCCGGCCGTCGGCGCGGCGACGGCGCCCGCGTTCGTGGCGAAGACCGTCTGATAGCGCTCGTCGTCGGCGGGGCGCGCCTCGCGGCGCAGATAGGGCGGCAGCGGCAGCTCGCCGACGCGCGCGAGCGCCGCCTCGACGCTCACGTCGTGCACGGCGCGCAGCACGAGCTCGACGGTGTCCTCTGCGCGGCGCCCCACGACCGTCGCCGTCAGCGCGTCGCCGATGCGCAGCACCGCGCCCTCGCGCAGCGACTTCAGCCCGCGCGCCATCGCCTCCCAGCGCTCGCTCGCGCCGGGCTCCGACAAGCGCCGGACGAGCAGCAGCTCGAGCTTGCCGCCGCTCGACTTCTCCGCGCGCAGGCGCGCCGGGATGACGCGCGTGTCGTTGACGACGAAGAGCGACGGCGGCAGCAGCGTCGGCAGCTCGCGCACGAGCCGGTCGGCGGTCGGGCCGACGCCGCGCTCGACGAGCAAGAGGCGCGCGGCGTCGCGCTCGGCGAGCGGCTCGCTCGCGATGAGGTCTTCGGGAAGCGCGTAGTCGAGCTCGGAGGCGTGCATCGCGCCTAGTGATAGCTCTCGAGGAACGTGCGGCCCTGCCCGACGAGCAAATAGAGCGCGCCCTCGTCGCCGCGCACGGGCGCGCCGAGCGGCACTCCCTCGGTCGGCAAGCGCCAACGCACCTCGCCAGCGGCGTCGATCGCGATCAGCTCTCCGACGGGCGCCGCGTTGGTGGTGCCGGGGCCCGTCGGGAGCGGCGACTGCAGCGCGACGAGCGTCGTGCCGGCGTCGTCGATCGAGAGCCCCTTCGCGACTCCCTCGAGCTCGCGCTCCCAGAGCGTGCGGCCGGTCGCGCCGATCGCGGCGAGCGCGGTGTGACCGCTGTGCGTGCGCGAGAAGACGCGCGCGCTGCCGTCGGGCGCGAGGATCGGCGCGCCGTCGAAGGCGAGGCTGTTGGCCCCGCGCGCGCGCACCCGACCGGACGGATCGACGGCGACGACCTCGCCCGGCGCGACGAAGGTCCAGAGCGTCCCGTCGGGGGCGATCGCGGCGTTCTCGACGGCGCGCCCGCCAAGCTCGACCCGCAGCGCGCCGCGCCCTTCAGCGTCG
>CAIUAC010000392.1 GCA_903896985.1 uncultured Sandaracinus sp. | reverse complement strand
CCTCGCGGAAGCCCAAAGAAGCGACCTCGGCGCTCTTCGCCGCCTCCAGATCGCTCAGGAGCTCGATGCCACGTCGCCGCGCACGAGCCGCGGTAGCGCCGCACCGTGGGCCGCAGGGGCTTTGCCCGACGGTCACCTAGTCGGTTAGACAGCGCGAAACCGCGAGCGGGCGGCCTGGCAACGGGTCGCCCGTCTTGCGTTTGTAGGGGGTGGGCGCGCCGCGTTGGCGAACCGGGGAACACGCGCGCGCGAACGGGCGACCTGGCAACGGGTCGCCTGTCTTGCGTTTGTAGAGGACGGGCGCGCCGCGCGTGGGCGAACCGGCGGCTCGCGCACGCGGGAACGGGCCGCCTGGAGAACCGGCGCCCGAGGGGCGTTCAGCGCACGCGGTGCAGGGCGTCGGCGAGCCAGCGCGCTCGGACGAAGGTGCGGGTGAGCGCCAAAAGCTGGGTGACGACGAGCACGCCCAGGGTCGCGAGGGGGCCGCCGAGGTCGAGCAGGCCGCCCAGCAGCTGGGCCGTCACGGCGAGGGTGGCGCCTACGGTGAGCCACCCCGTGTACGCGGGAACGGCGCTCCAGGAGAAGCAAGCGCCGGCGCCCCGAAGGACGGCCGCGGGGATGCTCGCCCCGCGCGCTAGGGAGGCGCGCGCGAGGTCGTGCCAGGTCGCCCATACCGCGGCGCAGAGGCACGCGGGCAGGCACGCGGCGAGCAAGGCGAGGTCGTGCGTTCGGTCGTTGGGCAACGTCTTGACCATCAGGGTCACGACGGCGGGCACGCCGGCGAGCAGGAGCGCGGCGAGCAGGAGCAGGGGGGAGAGCGCGAGGGAGACGCCGATCGCTGAAAGGTATCGACGCGCGCCATCGGCGAGCGCTTCTGGAAGGCGCCTCCGCCGCAGCAGCGCCGCGAGCCACATCATCTGGAGAAGCGGGCTGAGCAGCAAGGTCAGCAGGAACGCGACCAACGTGACGTTCGCGAGCACTCCCCACGCGCTGCCGAGCTCCGTGAAGGCTTCCATCAGCCAAGTCCCGCCTGGCCCGTAGAGCGCGCCGCTGCCGAGCGGGTGGTCGGTGACAGAGTGTTCGAGGGAGCGCGCCAGCGGCAGCGCGGGCACGAGGGCCACGAGCGCACCACACACGTAGACGGCGAACGTGGTGACGGACGCGCCGCGCACTCGTTGCATCGCGGCGTTCACGCGCCCACCGCCGCGAGGAGCGCCTGAAAGAGCCCGAGGAGGCGCGCCAGCACGGCGCGCTTGGGCGCGGCGCGGTGCGAGATCGCCCCGTCGAGAGCGTTGCTGTCGAGCAGGTTGTGGCGGTCCGGGTCGAGCAGCGCCGACACGAACTGCTGTCGCGAGGTGAAGCTCGCGCGGAAGCGGGGAGCGCCGGGCGCCCAGGGCAAGCGCCGCCGGGTGCCGCTCGCCGTTTGCAGCTCGATGGACAGAGGGAGCGCGAGGGGCCCATCCCGCTGCGCCTCGATCTCGGTGATGAAGTTCCCCGCGCCGTCTCGGACGCTGGTCAGGTGGACCAAGCGGGCGTCTGCGGTGTCCCCGCGCAGTAGCGCCGGGCGCAGGACGCGCTCCGAAAACGCGCTGCCGAAGACGCCGTCGAACGCCGCGAAGAGGTCGTCGGGCGTCGGATGACGGAAGCGCTGCGCTCGCGCGTAGTGGCCGATGGCTCGGTCGAAGCGCGCGGCGCCGTAGGTGCGGCGGGTCGTCTCGAGCGTGACGGCGGTGCGCAGGTAGACCGAGCGCCCGTAGGCCTCCTCGTCGAACGCGTAGGCGGGCAGCCCCGGTGCGGGCACCGGCCGACCGCGCAGGGAGATGAGGCGCTGCAGCTCGAAGTTGTCGAGCGTCAGCCCGGGGAGGGAGAGCGCCGACCGCGCGCTGCCGTAGAGGTCCGCCAGCAGGCGGCTCGTCGCCCACTGCGTGATCCCCTCGTCCAGCATCGGCCACTCGACCTCGTTCGACGCGACGAGGCCATAGAACCACTCGTGCGCGAGCTCGTGCGCGGTCACGTCCTCGGGGAAGGGCATGTGCATCCCGGGCACGTTCAGCCACGGCCCAGCGGACACGATCAGCGTCGGATACTCCATGCCCGCCGCGCCGTCGGCGCCGCGCGGGGGGAGCACGACGGTCAGCGTCGGGTAAGGGTAGGGCCCGAAGGCGCGACCGTAGCGGGTGAGGCCTTCGCGCACGACGAGTTCGTGGCGGGGCAGCACGTCCTCGTAGCCGGGCGGGTAGAGGAAGCGGACGCTGACGCCCTCATGCGAGAACGAGCGCTCCTTGAAGTGCGGCCACGCCACCCAGGCGGCGTCGTGTACGCGGTCTGCGTGGAAGCTTCGGACGACGCGTCCCCCGCGCGCCTGCTCGCTCGTCTGCTGTCCGGTCGCGCCCACGACCCAACCCGGCGGGACCGAGAGCGCGAGGTCGTAGGTGGCGAAGTCCGAATAGAACTCGCCCATCCCATGGTACGGGAAGCACACCCACTTCCCCTCGGGCTCACGCCGCGCGAGCTTCGGGAACCACTGCGCGACCATGTGAAAATCGCGCTCGTAGCCGCTGCGCGCGAACACCGGGGGCAGGTGTGAGCGGAACACGATGCGCAGATCGATCGCGTCGCCCGTCGCGACGGGCGTCGGCAGGAGCACGCGCATCTGGGTGGCGTCGCCTCGGACGAGATCGGTGCGCGCGCCCTGCAGCAAGTCGGTGCCGTCGCTGGTTCGCAGCGAGGTGACGTCGATGCTGCCGCGCCCGGGGTTGCGCACGCCGCGCAGCTGCCCGCGGGACTCGCGCATGAAGACGGTGTCGTCGCTCGCGAACGCGTTCAGGTAGAGGTGCAGCCAGAGATCCGT
>CAIUAC010000391.1 GCA_903896985.1 uncultured Sandaracinus sp. | reverse complement strand
CTCCTCCACGCCGGCCCGCCGCTGCGGGTTGGCGGGCGGGCGCGGCTGACGGTGGCGCTCGCGCCCGACGACCTCACCGCGCCCACGTTTCACGCGGAGCTCGAGCCGTTCTTGTTCGATCGCTGGGCCGTGCCCGCCCTCACCGCGGACGGCGCGATCGAGCCGGAGCGCGTGCGCCTCGACCGCCTCGACATGCCCGACGCGGGCGGCTCGGTGGAGGGCTCTGGCCTCGTCTACTTCGACGGAGCGCTCGACGTGCACGCCCGCGCGCACATCCCGCAGGTCGCGCGCGATCCCAACGTGCGCAGGGTGATGCCCGGCGCGCGCGCCTCGCTCGACGCGGACCTGCACGCGGTCGTCACCGCGGGCCCAGACCCGCGCGTCGACGTGCGCGGTCAGCTCGCGCTCGGCGGCGTGCGCGCAGGACCAGTGCAGGCAGGGCGCCTGCGCGTGAGCGGACGGATGAGCGGCGACCCCCGGCGGCCGCAGGTCAACGCGTCCGCGACGGCGCAGGCGCTGTCTGTCAGCGGCTACACGCTCGGCGACGGGACGGCGACCGTGCGCGGCGGCCCCGCGAGCTACGACACGCGCGTGCACTTCGCGGACGGCGCGCGGCGGATCGAGGTCGACGCGGCCGTCGGACACCGCGGCGCGACCTGGCAAGTGGACGCGCAGCGAGTCGAGCTCGCGGTGGGGGACGCCGCTTGGCGCGGACAAGTGCTCGGCCTGCGCCTCACGCCGGGGCGGTCGGTGGAGGTCGAGAACCTGCGCCTCGCGAGCGGCTCGCAGCGCCTCGAGGCGCACGGCCGCTATGGCCTCGACCGCGTCGGCGCGCGCACCTTCGACGCAGAGCTGCAGGGCCTCGACGTCGGCGCGTTCTCGCCGTTCGTGGCGCAGCTCGCGGGCTACAGCGGCCTCGTCGACGCGCACATCACGATGGCCGGCGACCGCGACCGGCCGAACGTGTCGGTCGAGGGCGCGGTGCGCGAGGGCGGCGCGTTCGGCCTGCGCGGGATCGAGGCCGTGTACGTGCTGCGCTACGACGTCGGCGCGCTCGAGCTCGACACGGAGGTCACCGTCGGCGAGCACGGCACGTTCGCGGTCAACGTGCTCGGGCTGCTCGATCCGACGCGCCCCGACGTCGTCGAGGCCCTTCACGAGGCGCAGTACGAGGCGCGCCTCGACCTCGCGCGTCTCGACCTCGACTTCCTCCACGAGGTGCTCGGTAGCCGGGCCCCGGACCTCGATGGCTCCGCGACGGGGAGCGTGTCCTTCCGCGGCAGCCTCGACGCGCCGCAGCTCGACGGCGCGGTGCGCTTCGACGACCTCGTGTACGCCGGGCAGCCGCCGATGAACGCGGCCTTCGCGGCGATGTACGACGGCACGCAGCTCTCGATGAACGTGGACGTCGCGGTCGGCGGCGGGCCGCTGCTGCACGCAGAGTCGCGCGGCTCGCTGCCGCTGCACGCGCTCCTCGACGAGCGCTACGACCCGCTCACGGCGCTGCGCAGCGAGCCCTGGCAGCTGCACGTGCGCGTGCCGACGCGGCGCCTCGATCGGCTGCCGCCGCCGTGGAGCGACCGCACGGCGAGCCTGCCCGTGAGCGTCGGCGGCGAGCTCTTCCTCGAGGGCGGCGGAGCCGAAGGGACGCACGGCGACCTGCACGCCTCGGGCACCTGGGCCCCCGACGACACCGCCCTCGCCTGCGCGCGCGACGCGCAGCCGCGCTACACGGTCACCGCGACGCTCGGCGGCGGGACCGCCTCCGCGACGGTGCGCGGCTTCGTCGACCCG
>CAIUAC010000390.1 GCA_903896985.1 uncultured Sandaracinus sp. | reverse complement strand
CGTCGAGGCCGACGAGGGCGACGTCGTCGTGCGCCGCGCCGAGGGCCGTGTCGCGCAGGCGCACGGCGTCGTTGACGAGCACCGACACCCCCGCCCGCGCGAGCACCTCCTCGAGCCTGCGGTGGTGCGTCCAGAGGTCGTGGTTGCCGAGCACGGCGACCTTGACGGCGGCCGGCACGCGCGCGACGAGCGAGCCGAGCAGCCGGGCCCGCTCGCGGGTCGCCTCGAGGAACACATAGTCCCCGCCGAGCGCGAGCACGTCCGGCTTGGCCGCGGCGAGCGCGTCGAACGCCCGCTCGAGCAGCGCGACCGGCGTCGTCGGGCCGATGTGCAGGTCCGACGCGAACGCGAGGCGCAGCGGCGCGCGCCCAGGCTCCCGCACGGCGAGCGCGTGATGCTCGACCCGCACGCGCGTGCGCCCCGGCAGTCGCCCCCAGACGCGCGCCGGCCAGTCGCCGCGATACGCGACGCGCAGCACGCGCTCGATCACGCCCCGCCGCGCGCTGTAGAAGCGCCCGCGGCTCGGCTCCGGGTCGAGTGCCACCGTGCCCTCCGCGCTCACGCCTTGCCCACGCATCTCGCAGAAGGTCGCCGCTCTCGCGCCGCGCGTCTCGCGGTTCCGCGCGAACGGCGGCCCGCGCCCGCTGAGCCGTCGTGTGCGCGACCTCGCTGGGGACAGCGCCGCCGCTCGCGCGCTGCGGTGCCCGCCCCGCTTCTCTGCTACGTTCGCGCCCCGCCATGATCCCGCGCTACACGCCGAGCGACTTCGCCGACCTCTGGTCCACCCGCCGCCGCTACGAGACGTGGTTCGACGTCGAGCTCGCCGCGTGTGAGGCGATGGAGCGCGCCGGCACCGTGCCCGCCGGGACCGCCGCCGCCGTGCGCCCCTTCCGCGCGCAGCTCGATCCCGACCGCATCGACGAGATCGAGCGCACGACGCGGCACGACGTGATCGCGTTCCTCACGCACGTCGAGCAGATCGCCGGGGAGCCCGCCCGCTGGCTGCACCGCGGCATGACCTCGAGCGATGTCCTCGACTCTTCCCTCGCGCTCGTGCTCCGCGACGCGACGGACAAGCTGATCGTGCGCACCGACGCCGTGCTCGCCGCGTTCGAGCGTCGCATCGAGGAGCACCGCAGCACGCCGATGATCGGGCGCTCGCACGGCATTCACGCCGAGCCGACGACCTTCGGCGTCGCGCTCGCGGGGCACTACGCGGAGCTCGTGCGCGGCCGTCGCGCGCTCGTGGAAGCGCGCCGCACGATCGCCGTCGGCAAGATCGCCGGCGCCGTCGGCACCTACGCGCACCTGACGCCCGCCATCGAGGCCGACGCGCTCGCTCAGCTCGGGCTCCGCGCCGAGACGGTCGCGACGCAGATCGTCTCCCGCGATCGCCACGCCGCGCTGCACGCCGCGTGCGCGCTCGTCGCCGCGAGCATCGAGCGCTTCGCGACCAACGTGCGGCACTGGCAGCGCACCGAGCTGACCGAGGCCGAAGAGGCGTTCCAGAAGGGCCAGAAGGGCTCTTCCGCGATGCCGCACAAGCGCAACCCCATCCTCAGCGAGAACCTCTGCGGGCTCGCGCGCGTCGTGCGCGCCGCGGTCATCCCCGCGCTCGAGAACGTCGCCCTCTGGCACGAGCGCGACATCTCGCACTCCTCCGTCGAGCGCATGCTGATGCCCGACGCGACGGCGACCCTCGCCTTCATGCTCGACCGCACGCGCGGGCTCGTCGACGGCCTCGTCGTCTATCCCGCGAACCTCGCCAAGAACCTCGCGCTCACGCACGGGCTCTGGGCGTCCGAGGGGCTGCTCCTCGCGCTCGTCGGGCACGGGCTCGGGCGGCAAGAGGCGTACGTGCTCGTGCAGCGGAACGCGATGCGCGCGTTCCACGGCGAGGGGCTGTTCCGCGACTTCCTCCTCGCGGACGAGGAGCTCCGCGCGAAGCTCTCCGAGGCCGAGATCGAGGCGCAATTCGACCTCGGGCACGCGCTCGCGCACACGGGCACCATCATCGATCGCGCGCTCGCCGAAGGGCGCGCTGCAACGGCATCCACAGAGGGAGCGACATCGTGACAGTCACGGAAGAGACGCTGCGCGCAGGGCTCGCGCTCACGCTCGATCACACCGATCTCGACGCGCTCGGCACCAAGTACGAGGGCAAGGTCCGGGACAACTACTCGACCAAGGACGGGCGCCGCATCCTCGTCACGACGGACCGCATCAGCGCGTTCGATCGCGTGCTCGGGACGCTGCCGTTCAAGGGGCAGGTGCTCAACGGCATCGCCGCTTGGTGGTTCGATCAGACCAAGGACGTCGCGCCGAATCACGTGCTCGACGTGCCCGATCCGAACGTCCTGATCGGCATCGAGTGCGAGCCGCTGCACGTCGAGATGGTCGTGCGCGCCTACATCACGGGCGTCACCTCGACGAGCATCTGGACGCACTACGAGCAGGGCAAGCGCGAGTTCTGCGGGCACCGCCTGCCCGACGGGCTCTCGAAGCACGAGAAGCTCCCGGAGCCGATCCTGACGCCGAGCACCAAGGCGCCGAAGGGCGGTCACGACATCAGCGCGTCGCGCGAGGAGATCCTCGCGCTCGGGCAGGTGACCGCGCGCGACTTCGACGCGAGCGCCGAGATCGCGATGGCGCTCTTCGCCCGCGGCCAAGAGATCTGCGCGGCGCGCGGGCTGATCCTCGTCGACACCAAGTACGAGCTCGGCAAGACGAAGGACGGGCAGATCGTCGTCATCGACGAGATCCACACGCCCGACTCCTCGCGCTTCTGG
>CAIUAC010000389.1 GCA_903896985.1 uncultured Sandaracinus sp. | reverse complement strand
CATCTGCTCGGAAAAGAGGGTGAACGATTTGCAGCTGACTACCTTATAGAAAAAGGATACCGTATCCTGCAGCGCAATTACCGGTACCATCGCAATGAGATCGATATTATTGCCCGTCACAGCGAGCGCTAGCCGGCCGAGCGCCTCGAACACTCAGTCGTGCCCGTCAGACGGTCGCGAAGCCGTCGTCGGGGATGTCGAGCGGGCTCGTGTCGCCAGCGGCGATGATCTTCGCGCTGTTGACGACGCCCGGGAGCACGTTGCGCGCGAAGAAGATGCCGGCCGCCTTCTTGCCGGCGTAGAACGCCGCGTCCGGGTGCCCCGCTGCGACCGTCTTCGTCTTTTCGCAGGCGATCGCGGCCGCGTCGAGCAAGAGCCAGCCCACCGCGAGCTCGCTCATCATCTCGAGGAAGCGGTTGGCGACGAGCGGCACGCGCTCCATCTGCCCGCCCTGGAACCACATCAGGAACTGCATCGCCGTGCCGGCGACCGACTCGTGCGCCTTGCTCAGGTTCGCGACCGCGACCCCGAGCTCCGCGTGGTCCTTGTTCGCCGCGCAGAACTTCGCGATGTCGCCGAGGAACGCCTGCGTCCCGGCGCCCGCGTTCTGCCCGAGCTTGCGCGCGACGAGGTCGAGCGCCTGGATGTGATTCGTGCCCTCGTAGACCGAGAACACCTTGGAGTCGCGGCAGTACTGCTCGACGGGGAAGTCCCGCGTGAGCCCCGCGCCGCCGTAGACCTGAATCGCGCTCTCGCAGACGCGGAACGCCTGGTCCGAGCCGTACGCCTTGACGAGCGGCGTCAGCAGATCGATCTGCGAGGTGTGGTACGCGGCGCCCGCGTCGTCCTTGCCCTTGAGCGAGTCGGCGCGGTCCTGGTGAATGGCGAGCTTGAGGATGAGCATGCGAATGCCCTCCACGCGCGCCTTCATGTCGAGGAGCATCCGGCGCACGTCCGGGTGCTCGATGATCGCGACGCGCGCCGCCGCCGGGTCCTTGAAATTCTTGATCGAGGAGCCCTGCTTGCGCTCCTTCGCGTACTCGAGCGCGTTGAGGTACGCCGTCGACGCGATGGCCATGCCCTGAATGCCGACGCCGATGCGGGCGAAGTTCATCAGCAGGAACATCTGCCGCATCCCCTGATGCTCTGCGCCGCCGACGAGCTCGCCGAGGCAGGCGTCGTCGTCGCCGAACTGCAGCACACAGGTGGAGGAGCCGTTGATGCCCATCTTGTGTTCGATGCTCGGCACCGTGACGTCGTTCCGCTGCCCGAGCGTGCCGTCCTCACCGACGCGGATCTTCGGCACGATGAAGAGCGAGAGGCCCTTCGTGCCGCTCATCGCGCCTTCGATGCGCGCGAGCACGAGGTGCACGACGTTGTTCGCGAGGTCGTGATCACCGCCCGAGATCCAGCACTTGGTGCCCTTGATCTTGTAGGTGCCGTCCGGCTGCTTGTACGCCGTCGTCGTCGCCGAGCCGACGTCCGAGCCCGCCTGCGACTCCGAGAGACACATCGTGCCGGCGAATTCGCCGTTCATCATGCGCCCGACCCAGAGCTTCTTCTGGCGCTCGGTGCCGAAGTGGCTGATGACCTCGGCCGCGCCGGCCGTCAGGCCCGGGTACATGCTCCACGCCGTGTTCGAGCCGCTGAGGAACTCCTCGACCGCCGCGCTGATGACGTGCGGCGCGCCCTGGCCGCCGTACTCTTCAGGGCCCGAGAGGTTCTTCCAGCCGTCGCGATAGACGCGGTCCCACGCGGCCTTGAAGCCCGGCGGCGCGATCACCTGACCGTCGACGAGCTTCGCGGGCTCCTGGTCGCCGATGGCGTTGTACGGGCCGCTCATCTCGCACGCGAAGCGATACACCTCGTCGATCACGGCGTTCGTCGTGTCCTCGTCCCAGTCGCCGTAGCGACCCTGCAATAGCTCGGCGAGGCCAAGCTGCTCAAACAGGACGAACTTGATTTCGCGGAGATCGGCTTTGTAGCGGTTCAGCGGCTGCGGCACAGGGGTCCTCCTCGCGACGGGCTCAGCGAGCGCCTCAGCGCCCGACGAATGAACGGCGGTTCAGATCGACCGTGTACCCCGGCAACGCGGTGCGTCAAGCCGAACTTTGGGCTAAGCTCGGCGCTCGTGACACGGTGCCCGCAAGCGGCCGACACCCTTACCCGGAGAGAACGTTCCATGAAGAAGCTTACCTGTGCCTTGGTGCTCGCTCTTGGTCTCGCGGTCGTCGGCTGTGGCGACGACGAGGAGACTCCGCCCCCCGCCGTCGACGGTGGCGGGCAGGATCTCAGTCAGCCCGATCTCGGCATGCCCGACGTCGATCTCGGTCCCTCCGACGACGCGGGTCCGATCGCCTCGTGCGAGGGCGCCGGCGGCACCTGCGAGCCGCTGACCGCGACCTCCTGCATGGACGGCGGAACGCTGTCGAGCATCTACTCCTGCGGCCTCGAGGGCTCGGGCTGCTGCATCCCCGAGACCGCTGGCTGCGTGGCCGCCGGTGGCCTGTGCGTCGCGGTCTATCCCGGCGCGTGCGTCGGCACTCCGACGGCTGACTCGTGTGGCCCCGGCGTCGGCGTGCAGTGCTGTATGCCCGGCACGATCCCCGACGCGGGTCCGGCCGCGGACGCGGGTCCGGTCCCGACCTGTGCAGAGGCAGGCGGCGCCTGCGTCGCGGTGGTTCCCGGCGCGTGCGCGGGCGGCACCCCGGCACCGGAGTACTCGTGTGGCCCTGGCGTCGGCACGTCGTGCTGCCTGACCGCGGACGCGGGCGTTCCCTGAGTCCGATTCAGTGAAGCGCGAGAGCCCCGATTCCCGCGAGGGAGTCGGGGCTTTTTGCTGCGCGCAGCGCCCCGCTCAGCGCGTGATGTAGGTCGTGCGCGCGACGCGCCCGGACGCGTCGAAGCCGACGAGCAGCGTCGGCATATGCCCCACGCTCCCGCTCGGATCGGTGCCGACCTCGTAGACCCAGTCGTCGGCGTCGTACTCGCGCTCGAGGCAGAGCGGAAACTCGCTGCAATCTCGACCGCGCCCGATCTTCGTGGTCACCTCGTCGCGCCGCAACCCCTCGAGCGCGCCCTCCTCGGCGACGCGTACGACGAGGTCGTTGTGCAGCTGCCGATCGCCCGGCGTCGTCACCGGCTCGTCGATCGCCGCGCGCAGCTCCGCGAGCGTCTGCGTATGGTCCACCGCGCCCCCACAGCCGCCGAGGCCCGCGAGCGCGAGCGCAGTCAGCGCGAGCCCAGCGACGGCGAGGCGAGCGGCTTGGCGCAGAGAGCGTGTCGTCATGCGCTGCATCCTACAGCGGCTCACCGCGCGCGTGGGAGCGGACGCGAGGGCACTCTGGATCCGGCGCCCACGGCGTGACGCCGACCGCCGCGGCGACGATGCGACAGCCGCCGCGGCAGCTCGCGCGGAAGCTGCACGACGCGCACGGCTCGGGCAGCGCCGCCTGATAGGCGCGTGCCTTGATGGATGCCCCCTGGCCAAACCAGATGCTGTGGAGGCGGCGGGAATCGCCAATCAGGCTGTTGCGGTGGTCAATATACTGGGTCAGCCCGTTGTAGGCTGCCCAAAGTGTGCCAGCAGTGGGTGGTGCCTGGTTGCCGT
>CAIUAC010000388.1 GCA_903896985.1 uncultured Sandaracinus sp. | reverse complement strand
TAGCGACCTTCGCGCGCCTGCGCGAGCGCCGCCTCGCTGAGGTCGGTCGCGAGCACCTCGTGCTGCCAGCCGCTCTCGCGCGGCAGCGCGTCCTCGAGGACCATCGCCAGCGTGTAGGCCTCTTCGCCGCTCGCGCAGCCAGCGCTCCACGCGCGCACTCCGAGCGCGCCCTCCCGCTCCCGGCGCGCAGCGATCTGCGGCAGCGCGACTCGTCGGATCGCGCGCAGCTGCCCCTGATGGCGGAAGAAGTGCGACTCGCCGACGCGCACCGCCTCGACCAGCTTGCCGAGCTCCTCGACGTCCTTCTCGTCGACCACCGCACGCACGTAGGCGCGCGCGTCTCGATGCCCGGTGACGCGCTGACGCTCCGCGACGCGCGCCGCGAGCAGCCAGCTCTTGCTCAGCGGGAGTCGGATCCCAGAGACCTCGGCGATGCGCGCGGCCAGCCGCAGGAAGAGGTCTTCGGCGAGGCCTGGGCCGTCCATCGGGGCGGCTACTTCGAACCGTGCCGCGGGAGGTCCGAGGGCAGCTCAGGGATCGACCGGCCGTTCGCCCCGACCTCGGAGACGCCCGAAGTGCGGAAGCCCTTCACGCTCTCCTCGAGCCCATGCGCGAGCTGGTGCAGGTGCTCGCCCTGCGCGACGGCCTCCTCGCTCGCGCCGAGGACGTCCTGCGCGATGCGCTGCACGATGTCCATGTTGCGCGCGATCTCGTCGCTCGCGACCGCCTGCTCCTGCACGGAGTTGGCCGTCTCGGCGACGACGTGGACGAGCTTCTGGAGGTCCGCGAGCGTCGTCGTGACGAGCTTGGTGCCGACCTCCACCTCGCGCGTGCCCTCGCTCATCGCGGCGACGGCCTCGACCGTCTGCTCCTTGATCGTGGCGATCAGGTCCTCGATGTCGCGGGCGCTCTGACCGACGCGCTTCGCGAGCGAGCTGACCTCGTCGGCGACGACCGCAAAGCCGCGCCCTTGCTCGCCCGCGTGCGCTGCCTCGATGGCGGCGTTGAGCGCGAGCAGCGTCGTCTGATCGCTGATCTGCCGGATGACCTCGACGATGTTGCCGATGCGCTTGCCGCTCTCGCCGAGCTCCTGGATGCGCTGCGCGGCGCTGTCCACGGTCGAGCGGATCTGGCCCATGCTCTCGATCGCGCGCCCGACCGCCTCGCCCGACGAGCGCGCCATGCGCGTCGCCTCCATCGCGTTGTGCGCGACCTGCTGAATGGACGCGCTCAGCTCGGTGACGGCCGCGGTCGAGCTCTCCGTCTTGCGCGCCTGCTCGCGCGCGCCCTCGAGCATCTGCTTGCTCGCCGCGCTGATCTCGGCGCTCGATGCGCCCACCTGGAAGGCCGCGCGCTGCACCTTCTGCGCGAGCTCGTGGATGTGCCCGAACACGGCGTTGAGGTTCTTGGCGAGCCGCCCGAGCTCGTCGTTCGAGCGCGCGTCGAGCCGCTTGGTCAGGTCACCTTGGCCCTGCGCGAGGTCGTCCGTCGCGCGGATCGCGCGCCCGAGCGGGCGCGTCACGGCGATGGCGAGCAGCGTGCCGATGCCGAGCGCGAGCACGAGCGCGATGCCGCCGAGCATCAGGATGCGCGACTCTTTCTGCGCTTTGTCGCGGTCCTCCGAGGCGCGCTGCCGCAGCGTCACGAACGACCCGATCGACCCGCTGTTGCCGCCGTCGTAGCCATCGACCGCGACGAGGGCGATGTCCCAATCCTGCCCGTCGTACTCGGTCACGTCGCGCCCGCGCTGTTCGTCCTTGCGCCACACCTCGCGGCGCGACGCCTTCTCGATCGCGTCCCACTCGCCCGGTGGAAACGTGCTCGTCAGGGTGTCGCCGCGCGGGTCGAGAAGCGTCAGGCGCGTCTGCCGATCCGCGCTCGCGTCCGACAATTCCCGGTATTCCTCCATCGAGGCGCGGACGTCCGCGCCCGCGAGCACGGCACCGACGGCTCGCCCGGAGGCGTCGAGGACCGGCGCGCCCGAGACCTGCCAGACCCTGCGTCCCATCCGCACGAGCGCGGAATTCACCGCGAGCCCGCCGCGCAGATCGAGCAGCAGGCGTGAGGACGAGGCCTGCGAGGCGGTCATCGGCACGTCGTGCCCAGGGATCGGCACGAACGCGCCCGAGGCATCGACGATGGCGATCAGCCCCGGGGAGAGGGTTCGATCGAGCGCTCGCCCTGCGCGGGCGGCTTCAGCGCCGGTGGCCGTGCGGTCACTGCCCGAGAGCGCGCTGACGAGCGCCGCGTCACTCGCGATGAACGCGACGGCGACATCGAAGGCCACGCCGGCGCTCTTGCGGTTGGCGTCGAAGCGGACGTACTGAAGCTCTGCGACGTTGCGCTTGATGGGCGC
>CAIUAC010000387.1 GCA_903896985.1 uncultured Sandaracinus sp. | reverse complement strand
TCGAAGCTCAGCTGCACGCGCGTCGACTCCTCGCCCTCCGCGCGCGTCGTCACGGAGGGCGCGTAGACGGCGCCGTCCTCGCCGGTGACCGTCGTCGGCGCGCTCGGATCGAGCGTCAATCCCGGGTCGAGCCCCGCCAATTCGAGCCCCTCGAGCCAGCCCCCGTGGACGCGGACGGCGACCCTCAGCGCGACGTGCGCGGTGCCATCCGGCGCGACGACGATGTTCGCCTTCACCGAGCGCACGCTCGCGTCGGTCCACGCCGCCGCGGGCGACGGCCCCGCGAGCCCGAGGCACACGAGCGCCACCAGCCCGAACGCACGCGCGGCGCTCGGCCAGAGCACGCGCGGGGCGCCCGGCGACTTCAGCATCGGGGCGAACGTAGCGAGGCCTGGGACTTTCCCGAAGTTTTCGGCAGAGTTCGGCCTCCGCCATGAAGCCCTCCACTCCCCGCGCCGCCGACGTCCGCGCAGCGCTCGACCGCCTCGCGGACCCCGACAAGGCCGCCCTCACCGCCCGCTACTTCAAGACGGGCCCCGGCGAATATGGGGAGGGCGACCGCTTCCTCGGCGTGATGGTCCCGCAGCAGCGCGCGGTGGCCAAGCAGGTCCGCGGCCTGCCGCTGAAGGAGGCCGTCGCGCTGCTCCGCAGTCCGTGGCATGAGCACCGCCTGACGGCTCTGCTCGTGATGGTGGACCTCTACCGCAGCGGCGACGCCGCAGAGAAGCAGGCCGTGTTCGACGCCTACCTCGCCAACACGCCGCGCGTGAACAACTGGGACCTCGTCGACGTGTCTGCGCCCGCGATCGTGGGCGCGCACATCCTCTCTGACCCGATGCCGCTCGTGCGCACGCTGGTCGCCTCGCGCGACCTCTGGGAGCGGCGCATGGGCGTCGTCGCGACCCTCGCGCTGATCCGGGCCAAGCACGCCGACACCACGCTCTGGGCGGCCGAGGCGCTCCTCGGGGACAAGCACGACCTCATCCAGAAGGCGGTCGGCTGGATGCTCCGCGAGGTGGGCACACGCGTCGACGAGGCGCTCCTCACCGGCTTTCTCGACGCGCACGCCGCCCGAATGCCCCGCACGATGCTGCGATATTCGCTCGAGCACTTGTCGCCAGCGCAGCGTACGCACTACATGACAGCGGGGAAATAAGGACGAGCCATGCAGCGCTTCATCGAACAGCACACGGACGAGCACTTCGACGTCATCGTCATCGGCGGCGGCATCACGGGCGCGTCGGTCGCGTACGAGGCCGCGACTCGCGGGCTGAAGGTCGCGCTCGTCGAGAAGAAGGACTTCTCCTCGGCGACCTCCTCGGCGTCGTCCAAGCTCATCCACGGCGGGCTGCGCTACCTCGTCAACGGCGAGATCGCGATGGTGCGCGAGTCCCTGCGCGAGCGCCGCGTGCTCGGGAACATCGCGCCCAACTTCGTCTATCCGACGCCGATGATGATGGCCCACGCGCAGAAGCCGCTGAAGAACAACAAGTGGGTCGTCAAGCTCGGGATGGTCGCGTACGACGCGCTCTCCTACGACAAGAACTTCACCTGGGACTCCAGCAAGAAGATCCCGACGCACCGGACGATCTCGGCGACTGAGGTGCTCGCCCGCGAGCCCAACCTGCGCCTCCCGGGCCTCACCGGCGCGTCGGTGTTCTACGACTGCGTCAGCATCTTCCCGGAGCGGTTGACGCTCGCCTTCCTGAAGTCGGCCATCGCGTACGGCGCGAAGGTCGCGAACTACACCGAGGTGCAGGGCTTTCTCTTCGACGCGAGCCGCAAGGTCTGCGGCGTGAAGGTGAAGGACCTCGAGGACGGGCGCGAACACTCCCTCGCTGCGGCCCTCGTGGTCAATTGCGGCGGCCCGTGGGCGGACCTCGTGCTCGGCCTCGCGTCGTCGGGCGGCAAGGCGCTGCGGACCCTGCGTCGGTCCGAGGGAATCCACCTGATCACCGACAAGAAGCTGATCTCCGGCAAACACATCATCGGCGCGGTGACGCCGGCCGGCACGCACTTCTTCGTGATCCCGTGGCGCGGCCAGACCCTGATCGGCACGACCGACAAGCCGTATACGGGAGACCCCGACGAATACCGCGTGACCAAGCAGAGCGTCGTCGAGCTCCTCGACGCGGTCAACAGCACCTTCGGCGAGGGCACACTCGCGTACTCCGATATTCGCTACACCTACGGTGGGCTGCGCCCGCTCGTCGAAGATCAGACCAAAGAGACCTACACCGCGTCACGGCGGTACGAGATCCGCGACAACGCGCAGGATGGCGTAGACGGCCTGATCACGGTCGAAGGCGGCAAGTTCACGACGAGCCGCAACCTCGCCGAACACTGCCTGAAGATCGTCGCCAAGAAGCTCGCTCGCCCGCTCGGCAAGACGATCACCGACAAGCAGCACCTGACCGTCTGCGCCATCCCGAACTTGGAGGCGTTCCTCGAGACGGCGCGGCGCGACAATCCAGACTTCAGCCCCGCGACGATCGAGTATCTGAGTCGCACCTACGGCAGCGAGTACTCGAAGGTGCTCGAGCTAGCGCGCGCGGACGCGGGGCTCGCCGAGGCGGTCGACGCCGACGGCGAGCTCCTCGCGCAGGTCGTCTACGCGGTGCGCTACGAGATGGCGCGCACGCTCTCGGACATCGTCTTTCGCCGCACCGGCATTGGCACGCTCGGGCACCCCGGCGAGAAGGTGCTGCAGGCGGTCGCCGCGCTCGCCGCGCTCGAGCTCGGCTGGGATGGCGCCCGCCTGACGCGGGAACTCGCCATCACCAACGAACGACTCAGCGTGCCCGCGAGCTGAGCCTCCCTCCCCCTCTCCGCTGCGACGAAGGACTCTGGCATGGACACTCCCAAGCATTTTCGGCCCGACTGGACGGAGCGAGCGCCTACCCCCGGCACCTACCGCGCCGTCGCGAAGTACGGCGACCCGGGGCAGTTCAAGCATCCGAGCGACGCTTGGGTCGCGATGATGAAGGAGGAGTTTCAGCTCTGCGACTCGGACTTTCGGCAGAAGCAAGACGAGGGGAATACCCCGATCGTCTTGAATCGGCCGCCGGCGCTCGAGGCGCGGCACGTCGACGCGATGAAGGTGCTCGTCGGTGAGGGCAACGTCGCCTCCGACGACCTCAGCCGCGTGAAGTACTCGTCCGGCAAGACCGCCGAGGAGATCATCGAGCTGCGGCAGGGCATCGTGCGCGAGGTCTCCGACCTCGTCGTGCATCCCCGCGACAAGCAGGATGTGCAGAAGATCGTGGCCTATTGCGACGCCGAGCGGATCCCGGTGACGGTGTTCAGCGGCGGCTCGTCGGTCAACTTCGGCCTGCGCCCGATGAAGGGCGGGATCTCGCTCGTGCTGAGCACGCACATGAATCAGGTGCTCGCGATCGATGATACGAACCAGACCGCGCGCGTGCAGCCAGGGATGTTCGGGCCCGCGTTCGAGGCCGCGCTCAACCACGCGCCGGAGCGCTTCGGCAGCAAGCGGCGCTACACCTGCGGCCACTTCCCGCAGTCATTCGAGTATTCGACGGTCGGCGGCTGGGTCGTCACGCTCGGGTCCGGACAGGCCTCGACGTATTACGGCGACGTCGACGAGCTCGTCTTCAGTCAGGAGTACGTGACTCCGACTGGCACCTTCAAGACGCTCGGCGTACCCGCGACGGCGACGGGCCCGAAGATCAACGACCTGATGAAGGGCTCCGAGGGCGCGTTCGGCATCCTCGTCGAGGTGACGATGCGCGTCTTCCGGCATATGCCGGAGAACCGCCGACACTTCAGCTTCATGTATCCGAACTGGGAGGCGGCCGTCAGCGCGAGCCGCGAGATCACGCAAGCAGAGTTCGGCAAGCCCGCGGTCTTCCGCATCTCGGACCCGGAGGAGACGGAGCGCGGGCTCAAGCTCTACGGGATCCCGGGCGTCGCCGACTCGCTCCTCTCGCTGCGGGGCTTTCGCCCGATGCAGCGCTGTATTTGTCTCGGCACCGCCGAGGGGGATGCCGACTACACGCGCCTCGTCGCGCGGAAGGTCGCGGCGATCGCCAAGCAGCACGGGGCGATGTCGCTCGGCGCCTACGCGACGCGGAAGTGGGCGAAGACCCGCTACGCCGAGCCGTATATGCGTGAGGACCTGAACGACTACGGGATCCTGATCGACACGCTCGAGGCGGGCGTCGCCTGGGCGGACGTGCATCGCCTCCACGAGATGGTGCGTTTGTTCGTCAAGAGCCGCCCCAACACCATCTGCATGACGCACGCGTCGCACTTCTATCCGCAGGGGACGAACCTCTACTTCATCTTCATCGCGAAGATGAAGCTCGACGAATACGTGCCATTTCAGACTGCCATCATCGACCACATCGTCGCGAACGGCGGGACGCTGAGCCACCACCACGGCGTCGGGCGGATGCTCGCGCCTTGGATGGAGTCGCACCTCGGCAAGGAGCAGATGGGCGTGCTCCGCGCGGTCAAGCGGCACTTCGATCCGAACAACATCATGAACCCGGGGGGGCAGCTCGGGCTCGACGAAGTTCCCCCGCGGAGGTGACGATGGAAGCCGCGCGCGCCCAAGTTTTCCTGGCCGACACGAAGCCCGGGCTCGCCGGCGCGGTGCGCGCGGTCTTCGAGCACTTCGGCGGGGGCGCGGCGCTCCTGCGCTCGAGCCGAGACGTGTACCTCAAGGTCAACGCCGTCGGCGACAAGCCGCACGCGTACACCGACCCCGAGGTGCTGCGGGCGACGATCCGGTACTTTCAGCGGTGCGGCGCGCGGACCGTCTACGTCATCGAGAATTGCACGCAGGCGAGCTTCACGCGGGTGGTCTTTCACAGCATCGGCTTCACACAGCTCTGCCAGGAGACAGGCGCCATCCCCGTCTATCTCGACGAGACGGGCGCGGTGCCGATCTTCCTCGAGGGGACCGAGCAGTTCGTCGATCTCTCGGAGTTCGTCTTCGAGCGGCTGATCACGCACCGCGCCGAGAACCTCTACGTCTCGCTCCCGAAGCTGAAGACGCACTCGATGTCGCAGGTGACGCTGTCGATCAAGAACCAGTTCGGCCTCGTGCATCAGCGGAGCCGCATCGCGGACCACAACTACCGGATCCATCAGCGCTTTGCGGACATCTATCGGGTGCTGCGCCCCGACTTCGCGCTGATCGATGGGCTGATCGCGACGACGCACGGGCACTACTTCCCGACGGCGAACGCGGACCGCTGCGTCGTCCCGATGGACCTGCTGATCGGCGGGCCCGACCCGCTCGCGACGGACGTCGTCGGCGCGGCGCTGATGGGCTTTGGAGTCGAGGACGTCGAGCACCTGCGACTGTCGCGCGAGACGGGGATTGGTGAGGGGGAGTTCGAGCGAATCGAGCTCGCGAATCGACACCTCTTCGAGGAGCGCAAAAAGCAGCTCACGGACCAGCTGCTCGAGGACTTTCCGCCGCGGCTCGAGATCCTGCGCGGGCGCGAGCTTTGCTGCATGGAGGGGTGCAGGGGCAACACCGAGTCGGTCGTCGAGCTGCTGTATCGCGATCACCGCGGCGCGGGCGGCTTCACCATCTTGATGGGCAAGGACATCGACCCGGCGGCCGTCGCGGCGGTGCGCGGGCGCGTGCACGTCGCGGGCGGCTGCGCGCTCCAGGACTACGGCGTCGCGCTCAAGGAGCGACTCGGCGAGCGGAACGTGACGACGAGCCCGGGCTGCAACGACCTCGCGCTGACCGTCGCGGGGCTCTGCAAGCAGATGGGCGTGCAGCCGCTCGCGCTCAGCCGCGCAAGCCTCATCAGCACCGCGGCGCTGTTCGTGAAGGCGAAGCTCAAGGGCTCGAAGGCGAACATCGTCCCGTTCATCTGAGCCCGAGCGCGTGCGCGAGCGCGTCGAGCTTGGTCTCGAGGCGCGCGTCGATCGTGCCGAGATCCGTCTCGACGAGGCAGCCGCCCCGCGTGATCGCTGGGTCGGCGCGCACCGAGAACGTGCCCGGGCGCCCGGCGCGCGCGGCGACGACGGCGCGGAGCGAGTCGACGTGAGGCGCGTCGTCGGGGTGCACGCGCACGACGACGTCCTTGGCGCGACGGGCGCGCGCGAGCCCATCGCCGACGACGGTGGCGATGCGCTCGGGCGACGCTATCAGCGCTTCGCCGACGAGGCGCTCTGCGACGGCGAGCGCGACGCGGGCGACCTCGCGCTCTGCCTCCGCGAGCGCGCCCTGCCGGAGCGCGAGCGCCTCGGCGAGCACGGCGGCAGCTTCAGCGCGCCCCGCCATGCGCCCCGCGTCCTCGGCCTCTCGGGCGACCCCCTCGACGCGCAGGCGCGCCGCGGACACGAGCGCGTCGGCCTCCGCGCGGGCGGCCTCGAGCAGCCGGGCGGC
>CAIUAC010000386.1 GCA_903896985.1 uncultured Sandaracinus sp. | reverse complement strand
GAAGAGGCGCGCGCCGCGCTCGCGGAGCTCACGACCGAAGAGCGGATGACGGCGCAGCGCGCGGCCGACGCCTTCGCCTCGTACGTGCAGGGCGAGCAAGAGCGGGCCGTCGAGGCGCAGCAGCTCGTGCTGCTCGAGCGGATGGCCGCCGCGATACGCGCGCGGTACTCGACGGGCGGGGCTGCGCTCGCCGACGCACCGCGCCTCGAGCTCGAGCTCGCCAAGACGCGCCGGGCCATCGCGCGCAGCGAGGGCGACGTCGCGCAGGCCCGCGCTGCGCTCAACGCGCTCCTCCGCCGAGCGTCGACGGCACCCCTCGCAGTCCCGCCCGAGTCGCCGCCGGAGACGGTGCGCCTCAGCGAGGACGAGCTGCTGAGGCGCGCGGACGCGAACCGAGGCACGACCCTCGCCGCCGACGCGCGACTCCGCGGCGCGCGCGCGCGTCAAGCTGCCGCCGACGCCGAGGCGCGTGTGCCCGAGTTCATGGTGGGGCTCGGCTACTACCAAGATCCGCAGATGCGCCCGGGCTTCGGCGCGACGTTCTCCATGTCGCTGCCGTGGCTCTGGGGCGCCCAAGTCGAGCGCTCAGCTCAAGCTCGAGAGGAGGTCGCTGCCGAGCTCTCGACTCGCGACGCCGCCGACGTCGACGCGCACTCCGAGATCAGCGCGGCGCGCGCGCGCCTGGCGAGCTCGGAGAACCAGCTCGCAGTGGGGAACACGCAGGCGCTGCCTGCGGCGCGCCGCGCCATCGACGCGCTCAGCGCCGGCTACGTCACGGGCGGCGTCACGCTGCTCGAGTGGGTCGACGCGGCGCGCGAGGTGCTCGAGTTCGAGCTCGAACGAGTCGCCCTCAGCGCGGAACTCGCGCACTCCCTCGCAGAGCTCGAGCGCGCGGTCGGTGCGCCACTCCCACGCGTTTCGCTGACCGACGAGGAGCGCCCATGACCACGACGCACGTAGTTCGCGGACTCGGCATCATGGCGGTCGTCCGCTGGGTCTTGCTCGCGCTCGTGACGGCGCTCGCCGCCTACACGGTGTGGACGTTCTGGGGCCCCGACGCGGCCTCCCGCGTCGAGGTTGGCGCGGACCGCTTCTATTGCTCGATGCACCCGCAGGTCCGGTCCCACAACCCCGGCGTCTGCCCGATCTGCCACATGGATCTCGTGCCGATTCCAGCGGAACTCCTCTCAGGCGCTGCCCCGCACACCCACGCTTCTGCGCCGGACGCCCGGCTCAGCGACGTCGCGCCGGTCTCGCTCTCCGCCGAACAACAGCGGCTGATCGGCCTCTCGACGACCGTCGTCGTGCGCGCGTCCCTCGGCGATCGCCTGCGAGTCCCAGGCGTCGTGAGCGCGCCAGAGTCGGGCTTCGCAGAGGTGCGCGTGCGCGCGTCCGGCTTCGTCGAGCGCGTCGCCGTGCGACAGACCGGCGTGCGCGTCGCGCGCGGGCAGATCCTCGCGTGGGTCTACAGCCCCGAGGTCTACCGCGCAGAGGAGGAGTTCCTGGCCCTGACGCGCTGGAATCAGGGCGCGTCCACGGCCCCACCCTCCACTGGCACCAACGACCTCGCGCCCGCCGCTCGACGCGGACTCGAGCTGCTCGGGCTCAGCACCACGGATATCGCCGAACTCACGCGCACTGGCCAGCCGATTCGCGCCATCCCCGTGCGGGCGCCGAGCGCGGGATATGTGACGCGCTTCAACGCCGTCCTCGGCTCGCGCGCGGAGCCAGAGACAGCCCTCTACGAGCTCGCGGATCTCTCGACCGTGTGGGTCATCGCGAGCGTGCACGAGCAAGACGTCGCGCAGGTGCGTGTGGGCATGACCGCACGCTTCGCGGTCACGGGTCAGCCGGGCGTGCCCCTCGACGCGCGCGTCGAACTCCTTCAGCCGACGCTCGATGAGAGCACCCGCACGAGCCAGGTGCGCCTCGCCTTGCCGAACCCCGGGTTGTCGCTGCGACCCGGCCAATACGGCGAGGTGAGCTTCGAACTCCCCGCGACCGAGGGGCTGCTCGTGCCCCGCGATGCGGTGATTCACACGGGTGAACACGAGTACGTCTACGTCGCCACGGGCGACGCCGACTTCGAGCCGCGCCTCGTTCGCACCGGCGTCACGGTCGACGCGCAGGTGCACGTCCTCGAAGGGCTCGCCGCAGGCGACCGCGTCGTGTCGCGCGGCAGCTTCATGCTCGACTCCGAGAGTCGCCTCCAAGCCTCCCTCGCCGCCGCGCCCGCCCCCGCAGGAACCCCATGATCGGCTGGCTGATCGACGCCTCCGCGCGCAACCGCGGACTCGTGCTCTTCGCAGGACTCGCGCTCGGCATCGCGGGCATCACGGCGATGCGCAACGTGAAGCTCGACGCGACGCCGGACCTCTCGGATCCGCAGGTGATCGTCTTCACCGAGTGGATGGGACGCTCTCCCACGCTCGTCGAGGATCAGGTCACCTATCCGCTCGTCACGGCCCTGCTCGGCGCGCCCCACGTCGTCGACGTGCGCGGTCAGACGATGTTCGGGATGAGCTTCGTCTACGTCGTGTTCGAGGAGGGGACCGACCTCTATTGGGCGCGCTCCCGCGTGCTCGAATACCTCAACACCGTCCAAGGCCGGTTACCCGCGGACGCCAAGACGCGCATCGGCCCCGACGCGACGGGCATCGGCTGGGTGTACCAATACGCGCTGGTCGACCACACGGGTCATCACGACGTAGGCGACTTGCGCGCCCTACAGGACTTCTCCCTCCGCTACGCGCTGACGAGCGTGCCCGGCGTCGCGGAGGTGCCCGCCGTCGGGGGCTACGAGCAGCAGTATCAACTCACCGTCGACCCGCTGCGCCTGCGCAACTTCGGTCTGACCGTGTCGGAGGTCGTCAGCGCCGTTCGCCGGTCCAACGACGACGTCGGGGCGCGCGTGCTCGAGATGTCCGAGCGCGAGTACTTCGTGCGCGGGCGCGGCTATCTCACGCGCGCCGCCGATCTCGAGAGCGTCGTGATTCGGGCGGTGCGCGGCACTCCTGTGCTCGTGCGCGACATCGGCAACGTGACGATGGGCGGCGATATCCGCCGCGGCGCGGCCGACCTCGACGGTCGCGGAGAGACGGTGTCCGGCATCATCGTCATGCGGTATGGGGAGAACGCGCTCGACGTGATCAAGCGCGTAGAAGCCAAGCTCGACGAGCTGCGACCGACGCTCCCCGAGGGCGTCGAGGTCGTCCCCGTCTACAGCCGCGCAGGTCTCATCCAACGCGCGATTGACACCCTCGAGCACGCGCTCGCCGAGGAGATGATCGTCGTCGCGCTCGTGATCCTGCTGTTCTTGCTGCACGCCCGCAGCGCGCTCCTGCCGATCATCTCGCTCCCGCTCGCGGTCGCGGCGGCGTTCATCCCGATGTACTTCCTCGGGATCCCGGCGACGATCATGTCGCTCGGCGGCATCGCCATCGCGATAGGCGCCACGGTCGACGCCGAGATCGTGATGGTCGAGGCGGCGCACAAGAAGCTCGAGCACGCGCCCGCGAACCTCAGCAGCAAGGAGCGTGAGCGTCTGTTGGCGGAGGCCGCGCGCGAGGTCACTCCCGCCATCTTCTTCTCACTGCTGATCATCGCCGTGTCGTTCCTGCCGGTATTCGGTCTCACGGGGCAAGCGGGGCGCCTCTTCCGCCCCCTCGCGTACATGAAGACCTTCGTGATGCTCTCGGCGGCGCTCCTCTCGGTCACCGTCGCGCCCGCGCTCCGCGACTACCTGATTCGCGGCAAGATCTTCTCCGAGGATCGACACCCCGTCTCGCGCCTGATTCGCAGCGTGTACGAGCCTTTCGTGCACGTCGCGCTGCACAAGCCGAAGACCACCGTGCTGATCGGCCTGATGGCGCTCGTCTCCGCGCTGCCCATCGCGCAGCGCCTCGGCTCGGAGTTCATGCCGCCCCTCGACGAGGGCGACATCCTCTACATGCCGACGACCTTCCCCAACATCTCCATCGAGGAGGCGCGCACGCAACTGCGTCGGCAGGACGGCATTCTGCGCAGCTTCCCGGAGGTGCTCTCGGTGCTCGGCAAGGTCGGGCGCGCCGACACTCCGACGGATCCTGCGCCCCTGTCGATGGTCGAGACCGTCGTGCGCCTGAAGCCCCACGAGCAGTGGCGCACGAAGTACGTGCGGCGCTGGTATGTCGGCACGACGCCCGTGTTTCTGCGCCCATTGCTCAACTGGGTACAGCCCGAGTTCGTCGTGATGTCTCGCGAGGATCTCGTGCAGGAGATGAACGAACGACTCCGCATGCCCGGCTGGACGAACGCGTTCACCCAGCCGATCCGCAATCGAGTGGATATGCTCTCGACGGGCATTCGCACGCCCGTCGGCATCAAGATCTACGGCACCGACCTCCAGCAGATTCAGCAGGTCGGGGAGGCCCTCGAGCGGGTCGTGAACGTGGTGCCGGGCACGCGCAGCGTCCTCTTCGAGCGCTCCGTCGGCGGCCTCTACGTCGACGTCGTCCCGAACCGCGAGCAGCTCGCGCGGTACGGGTTGCAGGTCGCCGACGTCAACGACGTGCTGGAGTCCGCGCTCGGCGGCGTCCCCGTGACGACGACGATCGAGGGGCGCAATCGCTTCACCGTCAACGTGCGCTATGCGCAGGACTTCCGCACCAGCCTCGACGCGGTGCGCGACGTGCTCATTCCGCTGCCGGCGGGGATGGCGCCGCCGGCCAACGATCCGTCAGCGATGGGCGGCGCTGCGCCCCCGTCGAGCGCCGCGCCGCCGGGGCAGATACCGCTGAGCGCCGTCGCAGACGTTCGGGTCGCGTCGGGACCACCGATGATCCGTGACGAGGCGGGGCTCCTCGTCGGCTACGTCTACGTCGATCTCGCGACTGACCGCGACGTCGGCACCTACGTCGACGAGGCGAAGGCCGCTGTGGAGGCGGCGCGCGCGCGCGGCGAGCTGCGGATTCCGTCGGGCTACTACCTCAAGTGGACTGGCCAGTACGAGCTCCTCTCGGACATGGAAGCTCGCATGAAATTCCTGATCCCGATCGCGCTGCTGATCACGATCGTGCTCCTGTATCTGCAGTTCAAGAGCTTCACCGAGGTGCTGATCGTGCTGCTCTCGGTGCCCTTCGCGCTCGTGGGCAGCGTGTGGGCGCTCTGGCTGCTGCACTACAACTTGTCTACGGCGGTCTGGGTCGGAGTGATCGCCCTCGTCGGCCTCGCCGCGCAGACGGGCGTCGTGATGATCGTCTACATCGATCACGCCTACGAGCGACGGTTGCTCGCCGGCAAGATCAACTCGCTGGAGGACATCATCGAGGCCCACGCCGAAGGGACGATCCAGCGCGTTCGCCCGAAGCTGATGACCGTCGGCACGATGCTGTTCGGCCTGGTCCCGCTGCTCTGGGCGCAGGGCAGCGGCGCCGACGTGATGAAGCGGATCGCTGCGCCGATGGTTGGCGGCTTGGTGACGAGCGCGTTCCTCACGCTCGAGATCATCCCGGTCATTTACACGTATTGGCGCAACGAGCAGCTACTCTGGCGCAAGCTCACGCGCGTCTCGGAGAATCTCCTCGAGGCGCTGCAGGCGGAGGTCCTCGTGCTGAAGGTCGCCGGCGGCATCGCGGTCGTGGCGCTCGTCGCGCGCCTCTACCTGACCTCACCACCGCCCCTCGTGACCCTGACTCCGCTGGTCGCGGGAGCGATCGGACTCCTGGCGACCGCGGTCTATGTGTTGACGCGACAGCGCGCCCGACGCCTCGTCGCGGCTGCCGAAGCCGCAGTCGCGCCCGAAGCGACGGTCGAACGAGCACCCACGGATACCGCCCCTCCCACGGAAGGAACCTCTCCATGAAGCGACTGATTCTCGGTGGATTGCTCGGCCTCCTCGCGGCGACGTCCGCCTGTACGGGCAAAGCGAGCGAGCCTGCGCCTCGGGCAGGAGGGCCGGTGTTCGCCATCACGGTCGACGCGAGCGGCTTTCATCCCGACAGCGTCCGCGCCCCGGCCAACAGCCCCACACGCCTGGTGTTCACGCGCGTATCGGACGAGGGCTGTGGCCAGCAGCTGATCTTTCCGACGCTCGATATCCGGAGGGATCTCCCGCTTAACACGGCGGTCCCGGTCGATTTCACGATGCCCGCGTCGGGCAGCGTCGCGTTCACGTGCGGCATGAACATGCTGCGCGGGTCGGTGGTGGTGCAGTGAGAAGACACCGCCCAAGGTGAGCGTGGGCCTATCCAGAGGAACGCGCTGCGGCGGCGAGGGGCGCCGCAGCCCGGTGTTGCTCAGAACCGATACGTCGCGCCGAGCGAGAACACGTCGAAGCGCGCGGAATACGTGCCCTGATTGATGACCTCACCCGCGCCGAGCGCGATCTGCCGGAGTCCCTCGGTGTCCGTCGCGGTGGAGGTGATATCCGCCTGGAAGATGTGCTGATAGGCGAGCGAGAGATCGAGCTTGCCGAGGCGCAGCGTCGCGCCGCCGCCGACGCCGATGCGCTCACCCGGGATGAAGTCGAGTTGCGCAAAGCGATTGTCGACGCCGCTCGTCTCGTAGGAGACGCCCGCGCGGACGGCGAGCGTGCCGGGGAGCACGTTGAAGTCGCCGCCGAGGCGGAGCGAGAGCTGATTTTGCCACTTGTGGCCCAGGTGAATCGGGCTCGGGAGCGGGGAGAGCCCAACTCCGGGGATCTCCGCTTTGGGGTTCTCGGGGAGCGTCACGACGAAGTCGTTGACCCGGTTGTTGAGCTCGTAGACGGCATCGAACTCGACGTCGAAGAGCTCGGTGTTCATGCGGTCATAGGTCTCGCCG
>CAIUAC010000385.1 GCA_903896985.1 uncultured Sandaracinus sp. | reverse complement strand
CCGCCGACGCGGCGCCCGGCGATTGGGTCGGCGCGGTCGACGTGGTCTCGGACGGCGAGTCCGCGCGCGTGCCCGTGACGCTGCACGTCTTCGACTTCGCGCTCCCGTCGACGCCCACGCTGCGGACGACCTTCGGCGGGCCGGGCGACGACCCCTGCGTCGCGCACCACGACGGCCCGTGGACGGGCACCGCTTGGCGCGCGTGCGCCGACAGCGACCCGGCCGGCAACGGCGACCGGCTGACCGAGCACTATCGGCAGCTCTACATGCAGCTCGCGCTCGAGTACCGCATCAGCCTCGCGGGCACCTACGTCGGCCCGCGGACGGCCGCCGACCTGCCGCACTTCGACGCGATCTACGGCGGGCTCTTCGACGGGACGGCGCCGCGACACCTCGTGGGCTCGGCGCTGACGACGTTCCGCGTCGAGTTCAACGGCCCGCCGAGCACGGCGCGCGCGCAGCTGATGTCCGATCACCTACGGACGCGCGGCTGGGGCGCGACGATCTTCGACTACACGAAGGACGAGCCCGAGTCGCAGGGCACCTGCCCAGGGACCGGCGCCTGCCCCACGATCACCGACCGCGCGGCCATCGTGCGCGCCGGGGAGGTGCGGCCGCTCGTCACCGCGCAGCTGCGGTACGCCGAGCCCAACGGCTTCGCGAGCGCGGTCGATATCCTCGTCCCGATCATCAACTACACGCGCCCGCTCGACGCGGACTATCCGTACCAGCCGCGCTCGGCGTACGACGCCTGGCTCGGCGGGGACCCGCGCCGAATGCTCTTCTGGTATCAGTCGTGTATGTCGCACGGCTGCGGCGGGGACCGCGGCGTCTGCGGCAACGCCGGCGAGGACGTGCGCGGCTTTCCGTCGTACGTCATCGACGCGTCGGCGGTGCAGAACCGCGCGATGGAGTGGCTCTCGTTCACGCACGACATCAGCGGGGAGCTCTACTTCGACATGACCTACGCCCTCGCGACGGCGTGGGACGATCAGTGCGCGTTCTCGGGCGCCGGGGACGGCACGCTGTTCTACCCGGGCACGACGGAGCGCATCGGCGGGATGGACGACATCCCCGTCGCGTCGCTCCGGATGGCGCTGATCCGCGAAGGGCTCGAGGACTACGAGTACCTCCACATCCTCTCGACGCGCGGCGGGGACGCCGACGCTCGCAGCATCGCGGGCGCGCTCTTCCCCGAGGTCGATTCGGTCAGCGCCCGCGACGGCGACGAGGTGATGGCGGCGCGGCACCTCGTCGCGATGGCGATCGAGGCTCGCTGAGCGGAGTTGGTCGAGCCGTTGGAGCTCGCCGTCTCCGACGACGCCCCGGCGCGCCCACCCGCCCGCCGACTCAGTGCACCAGCATCCGCCCGTCGCGGCAGGCCTCTTCGAGCGCGAGCTGCAGGTCCTCCATCACGAACGGCGTCTGCACGGTGACGACGTCCTCGCCGCGGCGGGTCCGGGGCGGCTCCTCGCTGAGCACGACCATCGGCGGCGTGTCCCGACGCAGGACGGAGTGCAGCGCGCCGAGCAGGCTCGTCAGGGCGGCGTCCCCGAGCAGGTCGAGGAGCACGATCGACGGGTGCAGGACCTCGCAGGCGACGATCGCCTCCTCGGTGCTCGTGACGTGCGCGGTGGCGTAGCCCCACACGGCGAGCGCCTCGGCGAGGGCGTCGGCGAGCCCCTGATCGACGGTGACGACCAGCACGCGGTGGAGCGGCTGCGGCAGCCAGGTGTGCGGCGTCGGCGGGGTGCTCCGCATGTAAGCGAACATACGGACGTTCGCGGGTGAGCTGAAGTCCCCGACCGGGGGCGTCATGGTAGCGTGCCGGGCACCATGCAGGACTACGGCGCTCCGCCTTCACGCCCCACCGCCCTCACCGTCGTCGCCGTCGTCGCGATCGTGCTCGGCGTGCTCTCGAGCTGCTGCGGGCTCTACGCGGGCTTCGGGCTCGTCGTCAGCGACCGGATGCAGGCGGCCAGCCAGCGGCTGGCGAGCGTCGGGCGCTCCGCGGACGACCCGGCGGTCCACGACCAGCTCGTGATGCAGGCGGAGCTGCTGGCGTTTCAGCGCAGCTGGGCGCCGTTCACGGGGGGCGCGGTCGTGCTGCAGCTCTTCGTCGCGCTCCTGTGCATCCTCGGCGGGGCGCTCGCGCTCGCGGGCAAGGACGTGGGGCGCGTGATGCTGCTCGGGACGTTCGCCTTCGGGACGCTCTTCGAGCTAGCGCGCGGCGCGGTCGAGGCGTTCATGCAGTTTCAGATGTCGGACATCACGCGGCGCTTCATGGCGCGCGCGATGGAGACCGCGCAGCACGGCAGACCGCCCGTCCCCGGCATGGGGCAGACGATGGGCGCCGTGATGGGCGGCGCGACCGCGGCGGGCATCGTCGTGCTGCTGCTCTGGGCGCTCGTGAAGGTCGCCTACTACGTCACGGGCAGCGTCATGCTGCGGCGCGAGGACGTGCGGCGCTTCTTCGCCTGACGGCGCGGGGCGGGTCTCAGCGGGGCGCGTGTCAGCGGGGCGCGTGTCAGCGGGGCGCGGGGCTCGGACCTGCGTGCGCCGCTCGCTCAGGCTGCCGGAGCGACTCGGCGACGGCCGCCATGCGGGACGCCCACTGCCACGCGTTGTAGCGCTCCTCCGGGATGAACGAGAGCTTGCGCGCGCCCTCGTCGAGCGGCGCGCAGGCTTCGGCGGCGGCCGCGGCGGAGCGCGCCGGGTCGACGTGCCCGGGCATCTCCGCGAACGCCTGCGCCATCAGCTGCGGGCAGCGCGCCTTGGCGCGGTCGAGGGCGGCGGTCAGCCGCGCGACCTGCGCGGGGTCGCGGGGGAGCGCGTACGGGCGGAGGATGTTCCACTGCCAGAAGCTGAGGCGCTCGCGGGCCTCGCTGCACGGGCGCTCGACGCTCTCGTGGAGCGCGGCGACCACGACGGGCGCGTCGCCCTCGAAGAGCGTCCGCACGAGGTCCGGCGAGAGGCGCGCGTCGGTCTCTTCGCGGACCTCCCGACACGCCTTCTCGAGCACGCGGCGCGCGTGCACGTTGCGCTCGACGTCGTAGGCGTAGAGCGAGAGCGGCACGACGCTCGACATCAGCGCGAGGATCGCCGTGACCTTGCGGGCGTTGGCGGCCGTCGCGCGCGGGGGGGTGGGCTTCGCGCTCGCGTCGTCGGTCATCAGGGCGGCTGTAGCTCAGGCGGGCTCCGCGGCAAACCAGCGGCGCCGCCCTTCGCGCCCTCGGGCGCGTCCGGTAGACTCGCGCCCGATGCCTAGCCGCGCCGCGCAGTCGTCGGTCGTGCTCGTCTGCTCCGCGCTCCTCGCGCTCGCGCTCTCTGCGTGCGGCGACGACGACGCGGCGCCCCTCGACGCGGGCGCGCCGGACGCCGGCGTCGATCTCGGCGTCGACCTCGGGCCGCCTCCGCCCGCGCACGCCGCCGCGCTGCCCCTGCGCCAGTGGGTCGACCCGCGCATCGGCTCGGGCGGCGTCGGCTACTCGGTCGGCAACGCCTACCCTGGGCCGCAGCGCCCGTTTGGCATGGTCAAGCCCGGCCCCGACACGTCCTCGCACGGCGGCGCGGCGAGCTTCTACCACTGCGCCGGCTACTACGCGGACGACCTCGAGATCTTCGGCTTCAGCCACACGCGCATGAACGGCGTCGGCATCGTCGACTACGGCGCCGTCGCCGTGATGCCGCTGACCGGTATGTCCGCCGAGCGCCTCCCGCGCGCGGGGCACACTGCGACGTTCTCGAAGGCCAGCGAAGAGGCGTCGCCCGGCTACTACGCCGTCACGCTCGACGGCGTCGCGCCTGGTGAGGCGCCCATCCGCGTCGAGCTGACCGCGACGGATCACGTCGCGCTCCACCGCTGGACCTGGGCGCCCGGCGCCGACGCCGTCGCGATGTTCGACATCGGGCACACGTTCGGCGGCGTCGGCGACGTCACGATCGTGGACGGCAGCGTCACCGTGGACGCGACGGCGGGCGAGGTGTCGGGCTTCGCGTCGTTCGTCGGCGGCTACTCGGGGAGCGTCGGCGGCATCCCGGTCTACTTCGTCGCGCGCTTCTCGCAGCCGATCGCGCGGCACGGCGTGTGGAAAGCCGGCGCGCTCGTCGAAGGCGAGGACACGCGCACCGGCGGCGACACCGGCGCGTACGTCGGCTTCGACGTGCCGACGGGCGCGCCCGTCGAGGCGGCGCTCGCGATCTCCTTCGTCGACCTCGCGCACGCGCGCCTGAACCTCGACGCCGAGCAGCCCACCGTCGACTTCGACGCGACCCGCGCAGAGACCGAGAACGTCTGGGAGACGGCGCTCTCTCGCGTCGAGGTCGAGGGCCGCACGGAGCGCGACTTTCGCCTGTTTTATTCGGCGCTCTATCACACGCAGCTGATGCCGACGCTGATGACGGACGTCGACGGCAGCTACGTCGGGATGGACCGCGCGGTGCACGTCGCGGCGGGCTTCCGCTACTACAGCGACTTTTCGCTGTGGGACACGTTCCGCACCGAGCACCCGCTCCTCGCGCTGCTCTATCCCGAGCATCAGACGGACTTCTTGAAGTCGCTCGCGCAGATGGCGATCGACGGCGGCTACATCGACTCTTGGCCGCTCGCGTACGCGTACACCGGCGGCATGGTCGGCGAGAGCGCGGCGGTGGTGTTCGCCGACTCGCTCGCCAAGGGGCTGACGGACTTCGATCTGCGCGCCGCGTACGACTCGATGCGCGAGACGGCGATGGGCCCGACGCCCCCTGGCTCGCGCTACGGCGGGCGCGGCGGGATCGCGGACTACCTCGCGCTCGGCTATGTGCCGCTCGAGGCCGGCGGCGCGAGCGTGTCGGAGACGCTCGAGTACGCGTACGACGACTGGGCGCTCGCGCGCATGGCCGACGCGCTCGGCGAGACGGCGGACGCGGCGATGTTCGAGGCGCGCGCGGGCAACTGGCGCAACACGCTCGATCCGCTGAGCGGCTACCTGATCGGGCGGCACCGCGACGGCACGTTCCCGCTCGTCGAGACGACGATCAACTGGAGCGACTGGTACGCCGAGGGCAACGTCATGCAGTACACGTACTACGTGCCGCAGGACCTGCCCGGGATGGCGGCGGCGATGGGCGGGCGCGACGTCTTGCTCGCGGACCTCGAGCATCTCTTCGTGCAGACGCGCGGCTCGCGGCGCGGCGTCGGGCCCGACCGCTACTACTGGCAAGGCAACGAGCCGGACCTGCACTACGCGTGGACGTTCGCGGCGCTCGATCGCCCCGAGGGCACGCAGCGCTGGACGCGCTGGATCGTGCAGAACCGCTACGGCGACGGCCCGGATGGGCTCCCCGGCAACGACGACGCCGGCACGATGAGCGCGTGGCTCGTCTACGCGATGAGCGGCTTCTACACGCTCGCGGGCGCGCCCGACTACCTCGTCGGGAGCCCGACGCTGACGAAGGTCGTGATGCACCTGCCGGGCGGCGACTTCACGATCGAGGCGCCCGACGCGAGCGCCGCCGCGATGTATGTGCGGGACGCGACGCTCGACGGCGTGCCGCTCGCGCGCGCGCGTTTCACGCATGCAGAGATCGCGGACGGTGCCACGCTGCACCTCGAGATGAGCGACCTACCCGAGACCTGGGGGAGCGAGTGACGCGACGAACGTTTGTGATCGGCGACGTGCACGGCGACATCGACCAGTTGTTCACGCTGATCGGGCGGCTGCCGACGCTGACGAGCGAGGATCGCCTGGTCTTCCTCGGTGATTATGTCGATCGCGGGCCGAGCTCTGCGGAGGTCGTCGAGTACGTGCGCAAGGTGCTGCCCGACGAGACGCCGGCGGAGGTGATCGCGCTCCGCGGCAACCACGAGGACGCCTGGCTGCGCGTGCGCGAGCGCGGCTTCCCCGAGTTCATCATGCCGCGCAGCAACGGCGCGCTCGAGACGATGCGCAGCTACCGAGGCGAGCCGCCTCCCGGCGAGGACGACCCGCCGCGCGCCGACGAATTCGAGGACCTCTTCGGCGGCGTGTTCTTCCCGCCGGAGCACCTCGAGTGGTTCGCGCAGCTGCCCCATTGGTACGAGGACGAGCACGCGATCTACGTGCACGCCGGGCTGCCGCAGCTCGACGGCGCGTTCGTGCACCCGCGCGACGTCGCGAAGAAGGACGTCTTGCTCTGGCTGCGCACGGCGTCGTTCTTCACGGACTACCGGGGCAAGCGCGTCGTCGTCGGGCACACGACGACCGACTGCCTGCCGCAGGAGCTCTCGGCGTACACGCCCGCGGACCCGATGGATCTCTGGGCGGGCGAGGCGGTGACCGCGATCGACACGGGCTGCGGCAAGGGCGGCTTCCTCACCGCGCTCGAGCTTCCGGCGCTGCGCGTCTACGAGTCGCGCTGAGGGGCTTGGAGTGTCCCGGCGCACGCGCGTCCTCGCAGCCTTCGTCGTCGCCGGCGCCGTGCTCTCCGTCGCCGGAAAGGCGCCCGCCGACATCGTCGCCGAGCAGCGCGCGCGCCTGCCGCCGCCCGTCGACCCGAGCGTGTGCACCGACTCCGTCGAGGGTGACTGGCTCTCGCACGCGTACGACGCGCGCTGGGGCGAGTGGTCGATGTTCTCGCTGCGCGTGCGCCGCAAGCCGGGCAGCGCGAGCGAGCTGATCGTCGACATCGCGAACCACAGCTGGGACGGCACGCCCGCGACGCCTGAGCCGCCTGCGACGTGCACGCCCGGGCTCAAGCACTGGAACGTCACGATGACGGGGCGCGGCGAGACGTTCCCCGACGGGCGCATCGAGATCTGGGCGACCTCGTACCGCATCGAGCACATCTACTGCGACCGCTGGGACCGCTACAACCTCGACCACTTCACCGGGCGCATCGACGCGGCGCTCCAGGAATTTCAGAGCGTCAACAACGACGGCGGGCGCTCGGTCAACGACCCGACCGTGTTCCGCCGCGTGCGCTGCCTCGAGCCGCCGCCGAACCCGCACGTCGCCGTCACGCCGCCGCCGTTCTATCCGGCGCGCAGGTCCTCGGGCTGCGCAGCCTTCTAGTGCGCGTGCCGCGCAGCGTTCTAGGCGCGTGCCGCGCCGCGCGTATACTGCCGCGGCCATGGCGCGCCGCACTTCTCTCCTCACCGTCCGCGTCCTCCTCGTCGCCCTCGCGCTGACCGTCACCGCCTGCGGCGGGCCGACTGACGCGCAGCGCATTCGCATGAACGGCGTGCACGTCGAGACGCGCGCGGAGCCTGTCGACGCTGGGCCGCCGCCCGGCACCGAGACGCGCCTCCTGCCGCGCCACCCCACCGCCGGTGACACCTACCGGCGCGTCGACGAGACGAGCGTCGAGGTCGGCGAGCACACGACGACCGTGCGCGTCGAGCGCACCGTGACGATCGACGACGTCGACCGCGAGGG
>CAIUAC010000384.1 GCA_903896985.1 uncultured Sandaracinus sp. | reverse complement strand
CGCAGGAGCTGAGCGCGAGGGCCACGGCGAGCCATCCGTTTGCCCTCCGAGCGCCCACGCTCAGCTCTCGTCGTCGTCCGGCGAGTCGCTCGTGCCCGCCGAGGTCGGCGTGCGCGGGGCGAGGACGCGCGGCGGCAGCAATTCGGGCTCGGTCTCGACCTTCTGGGCGAGGAAGATCGCCGCGTCGAGCTTCTGGAACGAGCGCTTTCGATACCACTGGAGCGCCGAGCGGTTGTTCTCCGCGACCTCGAGCACGAGGTGCGTGCAGCCGCGCACGCGCGCGAGGTGCTGCAGCTGCTCGATCATGAACGAGCCGACGCCGCGCCCCTGCGACTCGGGGTGCACCGCGAGCTCCTCGACGAAGAGCGGGCGCATATCCCGCTTGTCGAAGAAGCGCATGTTGATCCAGTTGTCCGAGCCGGTGACCTCGTACGCGCACTCCGCGTAGCCGACGATCTCGCCGTTGATCTCGAAGAGGAGCTGCTCGACGCCCTCGTCGTCGTAGACCTCCATGAAGCGCTGCTTGCTGCGCGGGCGCTGGAACTCGAGCGTCTGCGTGTTGACCGCGCGAAAGACGAGCTTGATGAACTCCCACGCTTTGTTGAGATCGCGGCGATGGATGCGGCGGACTCGGATCGCGTCGTCGGGCTCAGGCGGCTTCTTGCGGACCATCGGCCGAGGGTAGCTTGAGTCGAGGAGCGGCGTCCGCCGTTGTGGCCGCGCGGCGCTTCCGATAGGGTTTCGCCCATGCCGCTTCAGCTTCAGCTGCGCCTCGCCTCGTGGGTCGTTCTCGTCGGCGCGCTCGCGTCGCTCACCGCCTGCGCCGCGGATACGCGCCCGGCGACACCGCCCGTCGTCACGGGCGAGACGGGGCGGATGATCGGGATGACCGACGCGCACAATCGCCTCCGCGCGATGGTGGATACGGCGACGCCGCTGCCGGACCTCGTGTGGGACACGCAGCTCGCGGCGGACTCGCAGGCGTGGTCCGAGCACCTCGCGGCGACGGGCTGCGGGCTCACGCACTCGATGGGCGACTACGGGGAAAACCTCTATTGGCAGAGCGGCGGCACGGTCACGGCGGAGTCCGTGGTGACGTCCTGGTACGACGAGATCAGCTGCTACACGTTCGGCTCGTTCATGAGCACGGACGTCTGCGATATGGCCTGCACCGACGCGATGAACGCGAGCGGCTGCGGGCACTACACGCAGGTGGTCTGGCGCAACACGCAGCGCGTCGGCTGCGGCGTCGCGACGTGCACGAGCGGCGCGGAGATCTGGACCTGTCGCTACGATCCCGCGGGCAACTGGATCGGCGAGCCCGCGTACTGACGCGGCTGGGCGCGCGGTGAGTCGCGCGCAGTCGAGAGAGCGACGCGCGACTACGACGCGGGGCTGAGCGAGTACGGCGCGTCGGCGAGCAGCGTGCGCCACTCGGCCGTCAGCGCGCGCGCGAGCGTCGCGTCGCCGATGAGCACGGCGGGGCCCGTGCGCACGTCGCCGAGGAGCAGCCGCGCGGTGTCGACGACGAGGCAAGGCGTGCGCGGCAGGAGCCCCGCGGGCGGGGTCCACACATCGAGGCGCGCGAGCGGCGGGCGCGGCGCGGTCGACGTCGGCGCGATCCACGTGAGGTGCACGTCGGGGCGCGGCAAGGCGGCGAGCGCCTCGAGGAGCGCGGCGTCCGACGCGTCGTAGCCCGCGACGAAGACGTCGTGCCGCGCGGTGCGGACGAGCGCGAGGTGCGCCGCGGTGTCGACGCCGCTCTCGGCGAGCGTGACGTGCGTCGCGGCGGCGCGTCGCTCGGCGATCGCGGCGACGATGACCGCTTGGGCGGCGCGCGCGTCGAGCCCTTGCAGCGAGCCGAGGTCGCCCTCGACGTTGCCGAAGCCGCCGGCGATGAAGGTCGAGCGGCTGAGCGGGAGGAGCAGGCGCTTGCGGTGGATGGAGCGGAGCAGCGACTCGAGCGTGGCGGTCGGGACGCGCGTCAGCGCTGAGCCCGCGGTCGGCGTGTAGGAGGCCATGGCGCGCCGAACGTAGCAGCTGCGCGCGGGCGTCGCCGCGCAGGGCGGCAGTCGCGCGGGTGCGTCAGGGGCTGCAGTGCCCGCCCGCGGCGGGGGTGGGCGCGGCGTCGTCGTCGGGCGGCGCGCTCTCGAGCAGGAGCCTCGGCACCGCGGCGAGCACGAGCGAGGGCGGGCGCGGATAGGCCCAGAGGGTCTGCCCGTACGGCACCGAGCCGCGGTCGGCGACGAGGCGCTGCATCGGGGAGTCGACGCCCGGAGGATTGAAGAGCGCGTCGTCGCGGACGAAGCCAGCGTAGAGATAGTCGACGAGCTCGCCCGCGCTGAGCCAGCCGTCGGCGGGGTGCGCGTCGGCCTCGCCGAGCACGCCGCGGCGCAGGTACCAGCTGAGGTAGCCGCCCGCGCGGCGCGGCTCGGCGGTGTCGCTCAGCACATCGGCGTCGGACGAGAAGATCCCGATGCGCCCGGGCTTGGTCACGAAGTCGTCGCGGAAGCCGCCCGAGTGACACGAGTCGAGCGCGAGGATGACCGTGCCCGCCGTCATCGGCTCGAGCGCGGCGGCCAGGTCGGTGTCGGTGAGGGAGTCGTCGAAGAGGCTG
>CAIUAC010000383.1 GCA_903896985.1 uncultured Sandaracinus sp. | reverse complement strand
TGCGCGAGTACACCGACGAGGCGGGCGCCCCGGAGGGGGGCGATCTCGGCGTCTTCGCGCACGGCGCGATGGTGCCGGCGTTCGAGCGCGCGGCGTTCGCGCTCGACGTCGGCGGCATCAGCGAGGTCGTCGAGTCGCCGTTCGGCTTCCACGTGATCCAGCGCTATCGCTGAGCGCGCGCACGGAACGTCCGGCCGACGCACTGGCTGACGCCGACGCACGGCTCCAGGGAACGGCGTATGACGACGACCACCCTGCCCTCCGCGTCCGGCTACGATCTCACGCCCCCGAGCCCCGCCAAGCGCGCCGAGCTGGCCGCGCGCCTCACCCCCGAAGAGCGCGAGGTGCTGCTCGCGCAGGGCACCGAGCGCCCGTTCTGCGGCGGGCTGCTCAGCAACAAATCGCCCGGCGTCTACGCCTGCCGTCTCTGTGGGCTGCCGCTGTTTCGCTCGGCGACGAAGTTCGAGTCGCACACCGGCTGGCCGAGCTTCTACGCGCCGTTCGACCCTGCGCACGTCGCCACGCTGCGCGACACGAGCCACGGCGTGCTGCGCGTCGAGATCCGCTGCGCGCGCTGCGCGGGGCACCTCGGGCACGTCTTCGACGATGGGCCCGCGCCGACAGGTCAACGCTATTGTCTCAACTCCGCGGCGCTCGAGTTCTTCGTCGAGGGCGAGGCGGCGCCGCAGAAGGTCTAGCCCCTATTTGGACGTTCCTGTCGGGCCACCGGGAGGACACGCGGCGCATGGAATATCGGTAGTTCACACACGATGCACGTGTTATGTTGACCCCTTGTCCGAACCCGGGGGGGCGAGGCGAGAGGGGGGTTGCGGGATGACGAACATCGATTTGGGTCTGCGGGCTATGGGGGAGAGCGAGCGACTCATGGAGGCACTCCGTGAGTCTGAGGCGGTGCTCCAAGCCGACATCGACCAGCACAAGCGCCGGGAGGCGGAGCTGACCAAGGAAACCGAGCTGTTCTCGTCGTTCCTCCGGCACTCGCCGATCTACGTCTACATCAAGGCGGTCACGCCGACCGAGAGCCGCGTGCTGAGGGTGAGCGACAACTTCGGGGAGCTCACCGGCATCCCGGCGGCGGAGATGGTCGGCAAGACGATGCAGGACATCTTCCCGCCGGACTTCGCCGCGCAGGTCACGGCGGACGACTGGGGGGTCGTCGCCGGAGGGCAGCTGCGGAGGCTCGAGGAGAGGCTCGCCGGGCGGACGTTCTCGACGTCCAAGTTCCCGCTCGTGCTCGGCGGCGAGACGCTGCTCGGGGGCTACACGATCGACATCACCGAGCAGCGTCAGGCGGAGCAAGCGCGGCATACGCGTGAGCAGCAGTTCGTGCAGACGAGGAAGCGCGAGAGCCTCGGCGTGATGGCCGGCGGGGTCGCGCAGCAGTTGAACCACCTGCTGACGACGACGCAGGGGAGCCTCGAGCTCGCGCGCGCGGACGCTAGCCCGTCGGTCGACGACCTGCTCGCAGAGGCGGCGGGCGCGGTCCAACAGGCTGCGGGGGTCAGCGGGAGCCTGCTCAGCTACCTCGGGCAGCGTCAGCATCGGCGGCGACCTCGGCACCTCGGGCGCGAGGTCTCGGCGATGTTCCCGCGGCTGCGGGCAGCGGCCCCGCCGAGCGTGCGGCTCGCGCTCGAGGTCGCGCTCGATGTGCCGGTCTGCACCGTCGACACCTCGGAGTTGCAGGACGTGATCGTCATCCTCGTGACCAACGCGTGGGAGGCGATCGAAGGGCGTGGCGGCACGGTGCGCATCGCCGTACGTCGCAGCGCCGCGGTGCCCGCCAACGCGGAGCCCGTGGACGCGCCGAGCGACCGCGGGTGGGCTTGTGTGGAGGTGAGCGACGACGGACCGGGGATGGACGGCGAGACGCGTCAGCGAATCTTCGAGCCGTTCTTCACGACCAAGCGCGCGGGCCGTGGGCTCGGACTCCCGGTGGTGCAGGGCATGGTGCGCGCGAGCGGCGGGACGGTCGCCGTCGAGAGCGCGCCGGGCCGCGGGACCACCGTGAAGGTCTACCTGCCCGAGACCCAGCCGGAGCCTCCGACGAAGCCGTGGCGCGCGGCAGCGCCGGAGCTCGACCTCGGCGACGGGCGGCGCGCGCCCGACGGCGCCGTGCTGCTCGTGGACGACGACGCCGCGGTGCTGCGCGCCTGTCAGCGGATCATGCGGAGGCTCGGGCTCGAGGTCGTCAGCGTGGAGAACGGCGCCGAGGCGCTCGAGGTCTTCTCCACGAGGGGGGACGCGATCGGCAGCGTGCTGCTGGACCTCGGCTTGCCCGACATGGACGGCTGGCAGGTGCTCACCGGCCTACGCCAGCTGCGCCCGGACGTGTTCGTGGTCGTCGCGAGCGGCTACGACCTGACGGAGCTTCGCGAGACCGTGCGCGAACATGAGCCCGATGGCTGGCTGCAGAAGCCGTTTCCGATCGCGGATCTCGCCGCGATGTTCGCGCCGACCCGCGCGCGCCTGAGCGCGGACTGAAGGCCGCCTTACACTGCGGCGCGGCAATTCCGTGTTCTTGTCAATGGTGCGTGATACGGTATCTTCGGTCGGTCTCGAGGGGCGACGACGGGGAGATACGACGTGCCAACACTTGGGTTGGAGCTTGAGCGGACGGACGGGAACGAAGGCACATCGGAGTCGATGGGTGACCTCGACGCCGATGGAGGGAAGCTCCCGGCCATCGGCGCGACGGGGCAAGACGGGCTATTCGCTGCGTTTCTGCAGCAGTCGCCGGTCTACCTGTACATCAAGACGGTCACGCCGACGGAGAGCCGCGTGCTCGTCGCGAGCGAGAACCTCGGGGAGCTGACGGGAATCCCGACGGGGGAGATGCTGGGCAAGGCGATGCCGGAGCTCTTCGCGCCGGATGTCGCCGCACGGCTGACGGCGGACGATTGGGAGGTCGTCTCGAGCCGACGGCCGCGCAAGCTCGAGGAAGGCCTCCACGGCCGTACCTTCGCGACCTCGAAGTTCCCCCTCGTGCTCGGGGACGAGGTCCTGCTCGGCGGCTGCACGATCGACATCACCGAGCAGCGGCAGGCAGAGGAGGCGCAGCGCGCGCTGGAGCGACAGCTCGTGCTCGCCAAGAAGCGGGAGAGCCTCGGCTTGATGGCGAGCGGGGTCGCGCACCAGCTGAACAACCTGCTCGCGACGGTCCACGGGAACCTCGAGCTCGCGCGGGCGGAGGCGAGCCCGTCAGTGGACGCGCTGCTCGCGGAGGCCGACGACGCGATTCGGCAAGCGGCGAGCATCGGCGACAGCCTGCTCACGTACGTCGGGCGCCCTCCCTACGAGCGGCGGCCGCGGCACCTCGGGCGCCAGCTCGCGGCGATGCTCTCCCATCTGCGCGCGGCAGCGCCCGAGAACGTGCGCCTGACGGTCGAGGTCGGAGGCAACGTCCCCGCTTGCACGATGGACGCCTCCGACCTGCAGAGGCTGGTGGTGATCCTCGCGACCAACGGCTGGGAGGCGACCGCCGCGAAGGGTGGCACGGTGCGCATCGCGGCGAGGCGCGTAGAGACGCTCCCGGCCGACGCGGAACCGAACACGGCGCGCAGCGAGGCCGGGTGGGCGTGCCTGGAGGTCTCGGACGACGGCGCCGGGATGGACGGGGAGACGCGCGAGCGGATGTTCGAGCCATTCTTCACGACGAAGCTGACCGGCCGCGGGCTCAGCCTCCCGGCCGCGCAGGGCATCGTGCGCGCGAGCGGCGGCGCGTTCGCGGTGGAGAGCGCCGTGGGCCACGGCACCACGGTCAGGGTCTATCTGCCCGCGTGCACGACCGCGGAGCAGGCAGCGGCGCCGTGGCCGTCGACCGCACCGACGCCCTATCCGCCCGAGGGGGTGCGGGCGCTGAGCGGCGCCGTGCTCGTGGTCGATGACGACCCCGCGGTGATGCGCGCGAACCGGCGGATGCTGCAGCGCCTGGGGTACGAGGTGCTCGCGGTGGCCAGCGGCAGCGCGGCGGTCGCGCTCTTCGCCGAGAAGGGCGCGGCCATCGGCAGCGTGCTGCTCGACCTCAGCATGCCGGGCATGGACGGGTGGCAGGTGCTCACCGCACTGCGAAGGCAGCGCCCGGAGCTATTCGTCGTGGTGGCGAGCGGCTACGATCTGACGGCGCTCCGCCGCGAGTTCCGAGACGATCAGCCCGATGGCTGGCTCCAGAAGCCGTTCCCGATCGCGGACCTCGCGGCGCTCTTCGGGTCGCCGCAGGCTCAGCCGAGCGCCGGTTGAGTGCGCGGTGCGCGTCACCGCGAAGGGGACCGTCGTTGAAGTTTGCTGCCGTTACCCGAAGGCAGACTTGTCATCGATTGGGAAGGGAAGACTGACTCCCGAGTGATACGGTGGCGACGTGCGTCTCACGGATTAGCGGGAGGTTCGCGAATGTCGCCAGTTGAGCTGGAGCTGTTGAATCGCGCAGAGAACTCGGAACATACGAGTGCGCTTCGAGCGAGCGAACCGCCGCTCGGTCCAGGGCTCGACGCGGCGCTCGATGCCGGGCTGAAGGCCTCCGCTTGGCAGGGCGAGCTGTTCGGGTTGTTCCTGCGGCACTCGCCGATCTACGCGTACGTGAAGGAGGTGACCGCGACGGAGAGCCGGGTGCTTCGTGTCAGCGACAACCTCGTGCGCCTGACCGGCATCCCGGCGGCAGAGATGGTCGGCAGGACGATGGAGGAGCTCTTCCCGCCAGCGTTCGCGGCGGAGATGACGGCGGCGGACTGGGCGGTCGTCTCGAGCCGGCAAGAGCTGAAGCTCGAGGAAGTGCTCGACGGGCGCACCTACACGACGCTCAAGTTCCCGCTGATCATCGGCGAGCGGACGCTGCTCGCGGGCTACACGGTCGACATCACCGAGCGGCGGGAGGCTGAGAAGGCCCGGCTCGAGCTCGAGCGGCAGCTGATGCTGGCCAAGAAGCGCGAGAGCCTCAGCGTGATGGCGGGCGGGGTGGCCCACCAGCTCAACAACCTGCTCGCGATCATCCGGGGGAACATCGAGCTCGCGCGCGCCGGAGCGAGCCCAGCCGTCGACGAGCTGCTCGCGGAGGCCGAGGGCGCGATCCAGCAGACGAGCGACATCAGCGGGAGCCTGCTGAGCTACCTCGGGCAGGGGCAGTATCACCGGAGCCCGCGTCACCTCGGGCGCGAGGTCTCGGCGCTGCTCCCGCGGCTGCGCGTGGGGCTGCCGTCCGAGGTGCGCCTCACGCTCGAGGTGGCGGGCGATCTCCCGGTCTGCAAGATCGATCCTTCGGAGCTCCAGGGGGTCGTCGTCAACCTCGTGACGAACGCGTGGGAGGCGGCCGGACCCGACGGCTGCGTGGTGCGCATCGCCGCGCGGCGCGCGCACACGCTCCCCGCGGACGCGGAGGTGACGACCTCGGCGCACGGCGGCGCGTGGGCCTGCCTCGAGGTCTCGGACGATGGTCCGGGGATGGACGGTGAGACGCGCGAGCGGATGTTCGAGCCGTTCTTCACCACCAAGTTCCTCGGGCGGGGGCTCGGGCTCCCCGTGGCGCAGGGCATCGTGCGCGCGTGCGGCGGCGCGATCGCCGTCGAGAGCGCGCTCGGCCACGGCACCACCGTGCGGGTATACCTGCCTGAGTGCACGAAGGCGGAGCGGCAGGCGACGCCGTGGCCCCCGATCGTGCGCGTGCGCAGCGGGCCGAGCGGCGCCCGCGCGCCGGGCGGCGCGGTGCTGCTCGTGGACGATGATCCGGCAGTGCTGCGCGCGAGCCAGCGGATGCTGCAGTGGCTAGGCCGCGAGGTGCTCGCCGTCGAGAGCGGCGTCGAGGCGCTCGCGGTCTTCGCCGCGAAGGCGGACACGATCGGCGGCGTGCTGCTCGACCTGAGTATGCCGGGCATGGACGGCTGGCAGGTCCTGACCGCGCTGCGGCAGCGACGCGCCGGGATGTTCGTCGTCGTCGCGAGCGGCTACGACCTCGCGCGGCTCCGCCGAGAGACCCGCAGCGAACAGCCCGACGGTTGGCTGCAGAAGCCCTACCCGATCGGGGAGCTCGCCGCGATCTTCGGCTCGACGCGGGCGGACCAGAAGAGCCACTGAGCCACAGCGCCGACGCAGGCGTCCTTCACATCGAGGTCGACTCGAGGTGCTCGGCGAGCTTGCCTGTGCCCTTGTCGACGAGCTCGGCCTCGTACCACTTCGCGGCGCTGCGCCGGACCGCGTAGCGAACACCGAACATGACGGCGAGAGCGGCGAGCGCGAGGAGCGTGAACCCATCGAGCGTCGCCCCGTGCCCTAGCGCGGTCGCCCACGCCCACGCTGCGACGTAGCGCACGGGCACGTCGTCGCCGACGCGCGCCACGGCGTACACGTCGTAGGGCGCGTCCACCTCGACGACGGGCCCGAGCGCGGCGCGCACCATCAAGCTGTAGGTCGTCGCGCCTTCGTCGTCGCTGTCGCTGCGGAGCTCTTGCACGACGGCGGTGGTGTCCCGCCCGAGGAGGAGGCGCGCGAAGTACGGCGCGAAGAGGGCGAACACCCCGACGGCGAGGACGGCGGCCACGACGGCGACCTGATAGTGCGCGCCCGCGCGGCGCAGAAAGCGCTGCTGCAGCGGCTCGGACGAGAGGAGCAGGTCCTCGCCCGGCCGTGCGCGCATCAGCCAGCCGTGCGCGGCGTTCCGGTAACCGCCCGGCGCGAGCGCCGGGTCGTGCCCCCGGCTGAGCACACCGACGGCGTAGACCTGCTCGTCCGGCGAGAGCTCCGCGGCGCGCGTGCGGTGCGCCGAATCGACCACGACGATCCCGTCCATCGCGTCGAC
>CAIUAC010000382.1 GCA_903896985.1 uncultured Sandaracinus sp. | reverse complement strand
CGGGCGCCGTCAGCGTCTGCGCGGACGATGACGCGGACGCGCTCGCCGCAGCGCTCGTCGCGATGCTCGCCGCGCCCGTCGCCGCGCGCGAGGTCGCCGCGCGCGGTCGCGCGTACGTGGCACGCGAACACTCCGCCGCGCGCTTTCTCACGACGCTCGCCGCGGTCACCGCGCGCGCGCTTGACGCCTCGCGGCGGCTCAGCACATAGCTCCGGCATGAAGACTCACGAGCTCGAGGTCGATGGGATGTCGTGTCAGCACTGCGTGCGCTCGGTGCGAGAGGCGCTCGACGGAGTGTCCGGAATCTCACGCGCGGACGTGAAGGTCGGCCACGTCAGCCTCGACGCCGAGGAGAGCGTCACGCTCGAGGCGATCGCGGCGGCGCTGATGAGCGTCGGCTTCCACGTCCGCGGCAACTGAGCGCGTCAGGGCTCGGTGAGCAGCACGTCGCGATCGACCGCGACGTGCGCCTGCGTCGTCGTCGTCCCGTCGGGCCAGAGCACGGAGATGTCCACGGGCGCGCCGCCCGGCACCCCGAAGTGCACCCGCGGATCGAAGCTCCCGAGATAGCCCTCGCCGATCACATGAGAGCGCACGATCGTGCCGCTCGCGTGCGTCACGGTGACGAGCGCGCCTGCTGCGCCGCGGTTCGCGCCGCGCCCTCGGAGCGCGACGCGCAGCCAGTGCCCGCGCGGCGGCCGCACGTTGTGCAGCACGAGCGGCGCGCCCGTGCGCGGCGCCATCACCACGTCGAGGCGACCGTCCTCGTCGAGGTCGACGAGCGCGACGCCGCGGTGCTGTCCGGGTAGGGCGAACGCGGGGCCCTCGGCGCTCGAACGGACCGCGAGCACGCCGCCGCGGTTCTCGTAGAGGTTCGGCGGCTGATCGGAAGGCCCGACGCCGTGCGTCGCCGCGAGCTCCGAGTCCAAGTAGACGTGCCCCGTCGCCTCGACGAGATCGAGGTCGCCGTCGAGATCGAAGTCGGCGAGCGCCGCGCCCCAGCGGAACGTGCGCTCTGTGACCGTGGTGCCGATGGTGCGCGCGCGGTCCTCGCAGAAGCCGTCGCGGCAGAGGTACACCGCCGTCGCGTCGAGCGCGTAGCTCGAGGTCACGTGATCGACGTTCCCGTCGCCGTCGACGTCCCCGGTGGACCAGCCCATCGTGTCCGTGCCGTAGCCGCGCTGGTTCGTCGCCAGCCCGATCAGCGCGGACACATCCGCGAAGGGCGCCGTCGGCGTCGCGCGCCGCAGCGGTCGGTCGTCGTACAGCGTGCCGTAGTCGTTGCCGATCCAGAGATCCACGGGCCCGCGTCCCTCCATGCGCGCGATCCCGACGACGAGCGTCGGCTCAGCCCGCGCCGCGTCGGGCGCGCTGCGCAGCGTGTCGTCGACGTAGTCTCCGCTCGGCGTCCGGAGCAGCAGCACGTTCGGCACCCCCGGCAGGCGCCCGAGGTCCGTCGCGCACGGGAGCGCGCCGCAGTCCGCGGGCAGATGCGCGCGGTCGTCGTCGACGAAGCCCGCGACGAGGAGGTCCACGTCGCCATCGCCGTCCACGTCGCCCGCCGCCGCCGACATGTAGAGGTGCGTCGCGCCGACGGGCGGCAAGCGGCGAGTCTGGTCGACGAAGCTTCCCCCGACATTGAGGAAAAGCCGGATTTCACCGCGCCCAGGGACGAGCAGGTCATCGTCCCCGTCGCCGTCCGCGTCGAACGCGAGGCACGCCATCGCGTCTCCGACGTCGCCGAGCCCCGCGGCGCTCGTGCGCTCCTCGTAGTCGAGCGGACCGCGCGCCACGAAGAGCCGCGAGCCGCCGGTCGCCGTCGGTCGCGCCGTGAAGAAGAGATCGAGCGGCGGCACGCCGTCGACATCGAGCACGCAGACCCCGCCGCTCATCCGGTCGGCGAGCGACGCCAGCGCCTCGCTCGGCGCGCGGTCGAAGCTGAGTCCGCTCGCGGCGCCGACCTCCTCGAACCACGGCACCTCGACGTCCGCGCCCGCATCCTCTCCGCCGTCCTCGGGCCCCGCCGCGTCGTCGGAGAGCGCCTGCGCGTCCTCGACCAGCGCGTCCTCGCCCGCGTCGTCGGGCCCCGCGTCCATCGCCGCGTCGCCCGCGTCCGGCGCGTGTCCGCCGGGCACCTCGCGTCCGCACGCTGCGAGCAGGAAGCAGGCGCCGAGCGCAGCCGAGCGCACGACCCAAGGGCTGAGCGCAGCCGAGCGCGCGACCCAAGGGCTGAGCGCAGCCGAGAGCGGCGAGCGCGGTCGGCGCATCACGCCTTCGTCGTCGCCGCGGGCGAGGTGCGCTGAGCGTCGCGCGCAGGGGCGTTGCCGAGCAGCACCGCGACCCACGCGAACTCCGGCGTGTGCGCGAGGACGATCTTCGCGCTCATCGTCAGCGGCACCGAGAGCAGCGCGCCGACGGGCCCCCACACCCAGCCCCAGAAGAACATCGACAAGAGCACGACGAGCGGCGAAAGGCCGAGCGCTCTGCCCATCACGCGCGGCTCGAGCACGTTGCCGATGAGGACGTTCAGCGCCGTGTAGAGCAGCGCGAAGAGCGCCGCGGCGCCGGGCCCGTGCATCAGCAGCGCGAGCGCGATCGGCGGTCCCGAGGCGATGATGCTGCCGAT
>CAIUAC010000381.1 GCA_903896985.1 uncultured Sandaracinus sp. | reverse complement strand
CCTTCGCTGGCACGGGCGACGTCCTCGGGGCCGCGCGGACGCTCGTCTTCTCGTTCTGGACGCGCTCGGACGGCCTCGGGCGCGCGGCGCTCAGCTGCCGCAGCTGGACCGAGGGCTTCGAGACGTACCGCACGAGCGCGGGCTGGACGACGTGCGCCGGGGACGGCTACGGGCCGCCGCGCGCCTGGGGCGCGTGCAGCACCGTCGACGAGTGCGGCGAGGGCGAGTGGACGCACTTCGTCCTGCGCTGGCGCGGCGTCGGCACCGAAGCCGAGGTCACGTCGGACGGCGTCGAGTGGCGCGCGCTCACCGCCTCGATGGGCTACCCGATCGCGCACTACGATCTCTTCGCCTACGCCGACGACCTCGCCATGGGCCTCGCCGTGGGCGACGGCGCGCTCGCGAGCGGCACGCTCGAGGTGGACGACGTCCGCGTGTACGACGCGCTCGACCCCGACGGGGACGTGTGGGCGGTCACCTCGTGTCCGGTCCCGTAGCGGGCAGGGCTCGCCGGGTCGGCAGCGCGTTCGGTCGTCCCCGGAGCGCCCGCCCGCGCCGCCGCGGCCTCGCATCTACTTGACCCGGCCCCCGCGGACGCCGAACATCGCGGCCGCATGGAGTCGCGCCGTGAGGTCCCGTCTGCGCAGCGCGCACCGCTCGTCGACCGCGTGTCGGCCGCGCTCGGCGCGTTCCCGCTCGGCGTCTACCTCGTGCTGCACGTCGTCGAGACCTGGCCCGCGCTCTCCGGGCGCATGGCGTTCAACGCGCGCCTGCACACGACGACCGCGCCCGCTTGGCTCGCGCTGAAGGCCGCGCTCGTGCTGCTGCCGCTCGTCGTGCACGGCGCGCTCGGCGTGCGGCGCGCGCTCCTCAGCCGACGCGAGGCTCCGGTCGAGGGCGCGCTCGTCGTCTACGCTTCGCGCGGCCTGCGCACGCTGCAAGCGGTGACCGGCGCGCTCACCGCCGTCTACCTCGCCGTGCACCTCGCGGAGCTGACCGTGCCGTTCTGGCGCGGCGGCGCGCTCGAGCAGATGTACGAGACGCTCTCCGTGCGCGCGGGCACGCCGCTCTCGATCACGCTCGTCTCCGTCGGGCTCGCGGCGGTGTGCTTTCACGTAGGGCAGGGCGTGCCGGCGGCGCTCGTCACGCTCGGGCTCGTGCGGCGCGAGGGGCAGCTGCTCGTCGCCCGCGTGGTCGTCGGGCTCCTCGCGCTCGCCGTCTGGATGGCGCTGCTCAACGTCGCGAGTCACTTCGCCGTCGGGCGCGCGCTCTTCGGCGAGGAGACGCCCGCGCAGCCGATGGGCGATCAGGATCCACAGGACTGACGATGTTTCGCACCTACGCCATCGCCCTCAACACCTTCCGTGAAGCCGTCCGAGACCGCGTGCTCTACGCCGTGCTCGGCTTCGCGGTGCTGGTGCTGCTCTTCGCCCTCGCGCTCGCGGAGCTCTCCCTCGGCGAGGAAGAGCGCGTCGTCGCGGACCTCGGCTACGCCAGCATTTCGCTGTTTTCCGTCATCATCGCGATCTTCCTCGGCTCCTCGCTTCTCTACAAAGAGATCGAGCGCAAGACCCTCTACGTGATCCTGCCGAAGCCCATCGCGCGGGGAGAATTCCTCGTCGGCAAGTACGCGGGCATCGTGCTGACGGCGGTCGTCTTCATCGGGCTGATGGGCGCCGTGCAGCTCTGGGTGATGGCGGTGCAGCACGCGGACGCGACGGTCGCGCTGCTCGCTGCGCCGGTCGTGCTGCTCGGCGCGATCGGGCTCGCCATCTGGCGCGCGAAGGACCGCACGGCGGTGCTGCTGCCAATCGCGCTCGTCGCGCTCGCCGCGTCGGCGGGCCTCGCCGCGAGCGTCGGCGTGCCCCTGACGACCCCGCTCGCGCGGTTCGCGCTCGTGTTCGGCGAGGTGCTCGTCGTCGCCGGCGTCGCGATGTTCTTCTCGTCGTTCTCGACGCCGTTCCTCACGGGCGCGCTCACCTTCGGCGTGTGGCTCGTCGGGCGCTCCGCGGACGACCTCGCGACGATCAAGGGGCACAACGTGCCGATTCAGCTCCGCATGGCGATGCACGGGCTCTCGCGCGTCGTGCCGAACCTCAACCTCTTCGTGCCGTCACGACGCGTGCTCGCGAGCGGCGCGCTCGGCTACCTCGGCAGCTCGCTCGGCTACGCGGTGCTCTACGCCACGCTGCTCGTCACGCTCGGCGTGCTCGTGTTCCGCAAGCGGGACCTCACTTGAAGGGGCTCTCGCGGCCGCGCCTCAGCGGCCCGACCGCGCAGCTCGTCGGGCGCGCGTCGCTGCTCGTCGCCGCGGTGCTCGCGGTGCTCGCGGTGCGCGTCGTCGTCGGCTCGCACGACGAGCTACGGGTCGCCGAGCGCCTGCGCGCGCGCGGGGACGTCGACAGCGCGGTCGTCCACTATCGGCGCGCCGTGCGCCTCTACGCGCCGGGCAACCCGTACGTCTCGGACGCGCTCGACGGGCTCGTCGGGCTCGCCCGCGCAGCGGAGGCCGCCGGTGAGCCCGCGCGCGCGCTCGCCGCTTGGCGCGCCGTGCACGCCGGGCTCCTCGCGGGGCGCTCCTTCTATCTCCCGCACCGCGACGTGCTCATCCAAGCGGACGCGCGCATCGCGGCGCTGACGGCCGTCGACCCGCCCCCGGTCGACGTCGCGCACGGCGAGGCGGGGCGGCGCCGCGCGTACCTCTCGGAGCTCGAGCGGGCGCGCGGCAGCGACCCCTCGGTGCTCTGGACGCTCGTGCTGCTCGCGGGCTTCATCGCCTGGGTCGGGGGCGCGCTCGGTCTCGCCCTCCGCGGCATGGACCTCGAGGGCCGCCTCGTGCCGGCCGTCGCGCGACACTTCGCCACGATCATGTTCGTCGGCCTCGTCGCCTTCGTCGCGGGCCTCGCGCTCGCCTGACGCCGCCGCGATGCGCCACCCGGCGGCGCGCTCCTCGCGGACGAGCCGCCGCACTCCTTGATGCGCCCGCTCGACTGCGGTACGCACGCCGCTTGGACAACATCCGCATCGTCGGTGGCAAGCCGCTCCAGGGCACCGTCAAGATCAGCGGCGCGAAGAACGCCGCGCTCCCGATCCTCTGCGCGGCGCTCCTCGCCGACGGCGAGCACGTCTTTCGCAACGTCCCCGCGCTGCGCGACATCGAGACGACGTGCGCGCTCCTCGAGCACCTCGGCGTCCGCTGCGAGGTCACGCCGCCCATCGTGAAGCTGCACACGCGCCCGTCCGACGTCCGTGAGGCGCCCTACGAGCTCGTCAAGCAGATGCGCGCGTCCGTGCTCGTGCTCGGGCCGCTCGTCGCCAAGTACGGCGAGGCGCGGGTCTCGCTGCCGGGCGGCTGCGCGATCGGCGCGCGCCCCATCGACCAGCACCTCAAGGGGCTCGAGCTGATGGGCGCCAACATCCTGCTCGAGCACGGCTACGTGCACGCGAGCGTGCCGAGCGGGCGCCTGCGCGGCGCGGAGATCGTGCTCGACATCCCGACGGTCACCGGCACGGAGAACCTGATGTGCGCGGCGACCCTCGCGCGCGGGCGCACGACGCTCGTCAACGCCGCCCGCGAGCCCGAGGTCGAGGAGCTCGCGCGCGTGCTCAACAAGATGGGCGCCAACGTCACCGGCGCGGGCACCGACGTCATCGTCGTCGAGGGCGTCGAGGGCCTGCAGCCCGTCGATCACGCGATCATGCCGGACCGCATCGAGGCCGGGACGTACATGGTCGCGGCGGCGGCGACGGCGGGCAACGTCCTCTGCGACGGCGTCTCGCTCGACCACCTCGAGGCGCTCGCGGCCAAGCTGCGCAAGGCCGGCGTCATCCTCGAGCGCGAGGCGAACGGCGTCCGCGTCATCGGACGCGAGCGCTACCAGGCCGTCGACGTCACGACCGCGCCGCACCCCGGCTTCCCGACGGATATGCAGGCGCAGTTCATGGTGCTGATGTGCCGCGCGAGCGGGCGCAGCGTCATCACGGAGACGATCTTCGAGAACCGCTTCATGCACGTGTCGGAGCTCAATCGCATGGGCGCGCGCATCGACGTGCACGGGCGCATGGCCGCGGTGAACGGCGTCGACTCGCTCCAAGGCGCCGAGGTGATGGCGACGGACCTGCGCGCGAGCGCGTCGCTCGTCATCGCGGGGCTCTTCGCGGAGGGCACGACCGACGTGCTCCGCGTCTACCACATCGACCGCGGCTACGAGCACATCGAGGCCAAATTCGCGGGGCTCGGCGCCAACATCCAGCGGGTGCGCGGGCATGGGTGAGCGCGCAGCGAGCAAGAGCGCGCCGGTCGTCGTCGCGGTCCCGAAGGGGCGCGTGCTCAAGCAGCTCGCGCCGCGCCTCGCGACGATGGGCGTCGACCCGCAGACGCTCCTCGCCGACGACCGCCGCCTCGTGCGCGACGACGAGCGCACCGGGCTGCGCTTTCTGCTGCTGAAGCCCGACGATGTGCCGACGTACGTCGAGTACGGCGTCGCGGACCTCGGCGTCGTCGGGCGCGACGTGCTCCTCGAGCGCGAGTACGACCTCTACGCGCCGGTCGATCTCGGCATCGGCGTATGCCGGATGGTCGTCGCGGGCATCGCCGGTCAGACGCCGACGCGCGAGCCGCTGCGCGTCGCGACGAAGTTCGCCAACATCGCCGCGCGGCACTTCCTCGCGAGCGGGCGCAACGTCGAGATCATCTACGTGCAGGGCTCGGTCGAGCTTGCGCCGCTGACCGGGCTCGCGGACGTGATCGTCGACCTCGTCGAGAGCGGCGAGACGCTCAAGCAAAACGGCCTCACCGTGCTCGAGCACATCTGCGACGTCTCGAGCGTCGTCGTCGCCAACCGCGCCGCCTTCAAGCTCAAGCGCGCGCTGCTCGCGCCGGTGCTCGAGGCGCTCGCCGGGGCGAGGCTCCACGCCGCCGCCCCGTCACGGTGAGCGTCGTTCCTCGCTCACCCGGAGCGCCCCTACAGGCGCTTCCGATACTTGACCTCGACCTCGTGAAAGCCGAGCGCCTCGTGCGCGCGGCGCGCTCCGGCGTTGAACGGCCAGGTCGTCGACTCGAGCACCTGACAGCCCTCGTCGCGGAACACCGCGGCGAGCGCCTCGAGCAGCTTGGCGCCGATG
>CAIUAC010000380.1 GCA_903896985.1 uncultured Sandaracinus sp. | reverse complement strand
GTGCAGCGACGCCCGGCGTCCGCGCGACCGAGGTCGACCGGCCCTCCGCCGAGATCGACCATCCCGCCGCCGAGGTCGAGCCCCGGGACATACATATCGACCGCGTGCCCGAGATCGCGAGGCCCGCCGTCGATGCCCGTGGGCGTTCGCGGGCCATCACGGCCACCAGCGCAGCCAGCGAGCAGGGCGATGAGCGCAAGTACGGCGAAGGAAAAGTTGACGTGTTGCATGGCAGTTCCGCCAGACTGCCGCAGGCCGTAAAAACGATCAAGTCCCTGAACGCGATTCAATGAACATTCTCCCGCCCCCGGCGCAGGGTTCTCCCGATGCCCCCCAAGAGCCGAGTCCAGGCGAGTCTCCGGTCGTCCGCTGGTTCACGCGGCGCATCCCGTCGTGGGCCGGGCCAGCGCTGCTCGCGCTCGCTGGGCTGTTCTGCTTCTGGCCGGCGCTCCAGGCGGACTTCACGCTCGACGACGACGTCCACGCGGCGATGGTCTACGGGACCTACCCGGCCCATCGCGCGCCCTACGACCTCTACAACCTCGTCGACGACACGAGCCGTGCGGCGCTGCTCGAGCGCGGCGTGCTCCCCTGGTGGACCCACCCCGCGCTGACGATCCGCTTCTTCCGACCGCTCGCGTCGGTGCTGCGCTGGGGCGACTACACGGTCTTCGGGAACTCGGCGCTCGCGCAGCACGCGCACTCGTTTCTCTGGTGGCTCGCCCTCGCCTTCGGGGCGCGCGCGCTCTTTCGCCGCTTGCTGCCCGGGCGCGCGGCGGCGCTCGCGACCGTGATCTTCGCGCTCGCGCCGTGTCACGCGATCCCGCTCGTCTGGCTGGCGAACCGTGAGGCGCTGGTGTCGCTCGCCTTTGGGCTGCCGGGCTTGCTCGCCTACGTGCGCTGGCGCGAGGAGGCGTCGCCGCGGCAAGGCGCGCTCGCCGCGCTGCTCTTCACGGGCGCGCTCGCCGCGGGCGAATATGGGCTCGCGTTCACGGGCTACGTCGTCGCCTTCGAGGTGTTTCGACGGCGCGAGGCGCTCGGTCGGCGCGCGCTCGGGGCGCTGCCGTTCTTGCTGCCGCTGCTCGCTTACCTCGGGCTCCGTACGGCGCTCGGCTATGGCGCGAGCGGCTCGGGCTTCTACGCCGATCCGCTCCACGACCCGGCGACGTTCCTGCGCTTCGCGCCGTCGCGCTTCGTCGCGCTGCTGCTCGACGGCTGGTTCGCGCTCGACCGCGAGACGTTCTTCGCGTCGCTGTGGCAGTGGTTCTTCGTCGGCTTCGCGCTGTGGGGGCTCTTGCTCGTCGTGCTCGCCGTGCGACCCACGCACGCGGACCTCGACGCGCCGACGCGCGTGCACCTGCGCTGGCTGCTGCTCGGCTCGACGCTCAGCGTGGTGCCGATGCTCGCCGTCGTGCCCTCGGCGCGCCTGCTCGGGGTCGCCGTCATCGGCATCGCGGCGGTCGTCGGGCTCGTCATCGAGCGCGCGTGGTTCGCGCCGGAGCCGCGGCGGCGCTTCGGCGGGTTCGCGAGCCTCGCCGTGCTCGCGCTCGCCTTCACGCACCTCGTGCACGGCCCGACGAGCGCCTGGCTGACGGGACACGCTTATCACGCGTCGACGCAGCACTCGGTCAAGGCGCGCGACGGGCTCCGCGCGCGGCTCGGCGCGATGGCGGACACGGACCTCGTCGTGATGCGCGGCGGGCCCGCCGCCCCGTTTCACCTCGCGTTCTCGCTCGATCGCGAGCGACACGAGCTGCCCGCGAGCTACTCGGTGCTCACGCAGACGGGCCACGCGCTCGCGCTCCGCCGGGGTCCGCGCACGCTCGAGCTGATCGCCGCGCAGAACGACACGCTGATCCTGCTCGGCGAGGCGAACATCTACGTCGACATGCGCAGGGAGTTCACCGTCGGCGAGGTCCTCACGCTGCCGCACGCGCGCGGGACGGTCCTCGCGCTGACGGGTACGCGGCCGCGCATCATGCAGTTCGAGTTCGATCACGACCTCGACGCTTCGCCGCTCACCTGGGTCACCGAGACGGGCGCCGGGTACACGCCAGCGCCGCCCCCCGCGGAGGGCATGGGGATGCCGTTCGATCCGTGAGCCCACAGCGCCCGCGCGCCGACGCGCTCAGCCGGCGAGCCGCTGCCGGAGGCGCAGCGCGGGCTTCTCGATCAGGATGTGCATGACGTAGCCGACGCTGAGCGCGAGCAGCATCACGGCGACGAGCGCGAGCCACCAGATGAGGGAGCTTGGCCAGCCCCGCGCGCCGAGCGCCTTCGCGAGCGGCATCAGCCGCTCGAGCACCGGCACGTGCACGAGATAGACGCCGTAGCCGAGCGTCGCGAGCCGACGAAAGAGCGGCGCCGAGAGAAAGCGCGCGATGGCGCCGTCGCTGTGCAGCAAGAGCAAGAGCGCGCAGAAGTACATCGCGCTCGGCACGGAGCCCCAGATGAAGATGCGCGCGAAGAGCGCGTACTCGCCGTCGATCATCGTCGGGCTGAGCAGCACCCAGAGGCACGCGAGCGCCGGCAGCGCGAGGAGCCCGCGATGAAACGGGTGCGCGAGCCAGCGACCGATGGCGTCGCCGTAGCGGAGCTCCACGAACGCGAGGAGGATGCCGCAGACGATCGTGTCGAAGCGCGTGTACGTGCGGAAGTACGTCGCGTGCATGAAGTCCTCGCTCGTCCACGTCGGCTGCGACCACCAGATGCCGAGCCGGACCAGGAAACCGAGGGACCAGAGCCCGACGAGGAACCACACGCGCGCGCGGTCGCTCGGGAGGCGATAGAGCAGCCAGAAGAGCAGCGGCACGACGAGGTAGAACTGCTCCTCGAGGCTGAGCGACCAGCCCCAGCCCATCACGAGCTCGCTGCTCGCGAGCTTGGTCCAGTTGGTCAGATAGACATACTCGAAGGGCAGATTGTGCAGCTCCGCCGCGTTCAGCTTCCGGCTGAGCGCGAGGAGCGTGAGCACGACGTAGTAAGGCGGGAACGTCCGGAACATCCGGCGAAGATAGAAGCGCGGGACGTTCTGCCGACCGTGCTGATCGAGCGCGTAGAGCAAGATCGAGCCGATCAGGAAGCCGCTGAGGACGAAGAACAGGTCCATCCCGAAGAAGATCCGCGTGGACGCGTTCGCGTGCTCTGGCGCGATCGCGGGGCCGTGCATCCGGCCGAAGACGCCGGTGACGTGGTACTGCACGACGCTGATGATCGCGAAGAAGCGCACGCCGTGGAGCGCCGGATAGCGGTTGTCGAGCGGGTCGAGCGCGAAGAAGCGGCGCAGTGCCGACCGTGCTGCCGGGGTGCCTGGCGCGGACATCAGGGGCGCGAGTATCGCGATCCCTTGCGCGACGTAAAGGATTGGGTGTCGAAGAGGCCTAGCTGTGCGGCGGGCGCAGCAGGCGAGGCGGGTTGCGCAGGCTGACCGGGCGAAGCGGCGAGACGCTGGAGCGCGAGCGTGCCGTCGGGAGCGGGGCGAAGCAGCGCGCGCAGCGCCTCGGGCTCGACGTCGTTCGCGGTGAGCCAGCGCTCGAAGTGCGCTGGCTCGAGCAGCACCGGCATCCGGTCGTGCACCTCGCGCACCTCGGCGTTCGGCTCCGTCGTGATCAGGGCGCAGGTCTGCGTGCGCGCGCCGGTGTCGGGATCCGTCTGCGTCTCCCACACGGCGGCGAGCGCCATCGGCTGCCCATCGGCGCGGTGCAGGAAGTACGGCGTCTTCTTCGCCCTCTTCGCGGCGCTCTCGGGCTTCTTCCACTCGTAGAAGCCCGCCGCGGGCACGAGCGCGCGCTGCCGCACGAGCAGGCTACGGAACGAGCGGCGCTCGAGGAGCGTCTCAGCGCGGAGGTTGATCGGGCGCGGCGCGTCGGCCCGACCGCGTGACCAGAACGGCACGAGGCCCCAGGTGAACAGCTCGACGTGCCGCGGGTGCGCCGCGTCGGTCACGCGGTTGGCGACGACGGCGATCGGCTCGCTCGGGCGGACATCGTCGCGCGCGGCGATCAGGTCGGACAGCGGCACCGCGGCGCCATCGACGCCGAGCAGCGTCAGCAGCGAGCCGAGGCTCGTGTTCGTCGAGAAGCGACCGCACATCGTGCGCCTAACGTCGTTCGCGAGTGCGCGCGCGTCAACTCCCCACCGCGCCTCCGGCCGCGCGCTCCTTGCGCGAGGTGCCTCGTATCCGCACGTTACGCGCGCATGACGCAGCGCTTTCCGTTTCTCGCTTACGCCTCGCCGCGCAAGCTCCCGAAGGCGAAGGACGTCCCCGGTCGCGTCGTGGTGCTCGACATCGCCTTCGCCGCGGGGACGGGCGGCGCGAGCTTCGTGAAGACGACCAAGCCGTTCATCGACGGGCTCGGGGCGCGCCTCGCGCGTTGGGTCGATCACCACGATCACGTGCTGCACGCCGAATACGCGCACGATCCGCGCTTCGTGCTCGCGACCAAGGCAGAGCACGGCGCGTGCCCCGAGATGGTCACGCCGGCGCTCGTCGCGGACACGGGGCTGATCGACTCGATCGTCTGTCACACGGACTTCGACGGGCTCTGCTGCGCGGCCAAGTGGATCCGCGGCGGCGTCGAGCCGTACGCGGGCGCAGACGCCGACGCGCACGCGATCGACACGCGCCTCGGCACGGCGAGCGAGCGCGCCGCGGTGATCGATCGCGCGATCCGCGCGCGCCCTCGCGAGGACGGGCTGCGCGGGCTGATCGTGCGCTTCCTCGCGGGCGGCGCGGAGGACGGCGGGCTCTGGGCGGACCTGCGCAAGATCGCCGACGAGGTGCGCGCGCTCGAGGACGAGGCGCGGCAGCTCGCGCGCAAGTACGTCGTCGAGCACGGCCTCGCCGTCGTCGACACGCGCGGCCTCGCGGGCTCGTCGTACGACAAGACGCTGCTCTTGATGCTCGGCCAAGAGCGCGCCCGCATCAGCGTCGTGCACGACGACGCGAGCGTGACGGCGGCGGCGCGCTTCGACAGCGGCGTCGATCTGCTCGCGCTCCTCGGCATCGAGGGCGGCATGCCGACGCGCGTCAGCGTCGCGGCGAGCCGGCTCGACGAAGTGCTCGGCAAGCTGCGCGGGGCTTGAGCGGCGCGCGCTGAGGCGTGCGTTCGCTGAGCGGATGCGGGGCCGTCAGCCGCACTGTCCGCCGAGGAGTCCTCGCTTGAGTCCTCTGTTGGGCGGGTTGGGCCCGATGAGGAATCGAAAGAACGCGCCCGCGAACGCGTCGCCTGAGATCACGCCGCGGAGCCGCCCTCCGACCTGCACCTCGAGCCCCGCGTCGGGTCGATAGGTGAGCGTGATGACGGTCCCCTCCGTGAGCTCTGCGGGCAGCATGGCGGTGAAGCGTGTGATCTGACCCGCGAGGCTCGGGCCAAAGGCGTCGTTGAGACCGCTCGCGAGCCCGTCGCGCGGCACAGCTCGCACGAAGCGCAGCACTAGCCGCTTGAGCCCGCGCCCGCGGATGATGGCGTCTCCATCGGTGCTCGTCGCCGGCAGGTAGAGCCCGGCCACGAAGACGTCGAGGCTGAACACCGTCGCTTCGCGGATGCCCATGCCGTTCAGCACGAGCGTCTGACCATCGACCTCCACAGAGGCCGGCATGCTGACGCCCCCGCAGCGACGAGCCAACGCGTCTTGCGGCGCAATGACGAGCACGGCCGCGAGCGCTAAGAGACCGAGTCCGAGCCGCATGAGAGTGCCTCCGTGGATGTTGCGCAGGGCCGTACCACCTCGCGCGCGCGGCGGATGGTAGCGCGAGGAGCATTCGCGCGGCGACAGCGACGACCGCTCAAGAGCGCACCGCACAGCGGCTGATGGTGAGCCTGGCCGGGCGGTGGCTCACGCTGGCGGACTGACGGCGTCCGCCGTAGACCCCGCCATGCTGTGGCTCGCCATCATCGGACTCTTCCTGACGGTCTTCGTCGTCGCGTTCGTCGTGATCCTGGTCCGGGCGCGCGCGAACGCGCCCGCGTGGGAGTCCGCGCGGCGCGCGTTCTTCGAGCAGACGGACTACCGATACCCCGCGGTCGCCAACGCTGGGCTGGAGGCGCAGCTCACGCATCGCCACCTGAAGCTCCACGAGGAGGACTTCGTCGTGCCCATCGTCGGGCTGGGCGTGCTTCGCTATCAGTCCCAGAGGCGTCACGTCGGCAGGCAGCGCATCACTACGTCGTCGTGGTCGGTGCGCGCCGAGACGCCGCTCCGCGCGAGCTGGCAGCTCGTCGATCGCGCGCTGCTGCCGAGCCTCACTGGCGCGCTCGCGACCGCGGTCACCGGCCGCAGCCGCAGCTGGAAGCAGGTCTATCCCGGGCCGGTGCCGACGGGTGATGCCGAGCTCGACAGGCGCTTCGCGGTGTACGCGCCGGCGACCACGGACGTGCGGCGCGTGTTCGGCAATCAGGAGCTCCGCGAGCGGCTCCTCGCGGCGCTGGAGGTCGACCTCGTGGTCAGCCCGGAGGGCGTCGTGCTCTCGGATCCGGAGCACAGCAACCTCCGCGCGGCGCAGGGCGGCCTGACCGGGCGGCTCGCGGCGGGGATGAGCCCGGGCGCGTACCT
>CAIUAC010000379.1 GCA_903896985.1 uncultured Sandaracinus sp. | reverse complement strand
GCGCCGTGCGCACGCCGGGCACCGCAGCCGCGCGCGCCTCGACGCTCGGGTCGAGCCGCGACCCCTCCGCGAACGGGCCCCGCGTGTCGCGCTGCACGAGCCAGAGGTCCGCGTGCATCGCGCGCGTGAGGATGGTCGCGTCGTCCACCATCCCCGCGTAAATGCCCTGCATCGCCATCACGACGCTGAGGAGCAGCCCCAGCCCCGCGGCGGTGCCGACGAAGCGCGCCACGTGCCGTCGAACGTCGCGGAGGGCGAGGTTCATGGCGTCTTCCAGCGTCGGCCGACGGGGAGCACGGCGCCTGCGCCGAGCGGCGCGAGCAGCTGAGTTCCCTCCGAGAGGCCCCCGAGAATCTCTACCTCGCGCGCGCCGCTGAGGCCGAAGCGAGGTCGAATGATGGCGACTCTGCCGCCGCGATTCGCGTACACATAGGGGCCAGTCGCGTCGCGCTGAATCATGCGAATCGGCACCCGCAGCGCGGAGGCGCGGCGCGCGAGTTCGATGCGCACGTCCGCGCGCTGCCCAATCGCCACGCGGCGACTGAGTTGGTCCGGCGTGACCTCGACGAGCAGCTCATGAGTCTGCCGATCAGCCTCCCAGGAGATCCTCGAGACCCTGCCGCGGGACGCCGCGCCATCGCCGGGGAAGAAGATGGCGCTCGGCTGATCGACCGCGAGCAGCGGCAGGACCGTCTCGTCGATCGCGGCGTTGACGTACACCCGACTCGTGTCCACCAGCCTCAAGACGGTCGAGCCGATGGTGACGGTGTCGCCAGGCTCCCGGAGTCTCCGCGTCACGAGTCCGTCGAAGGGCGCGAGCAACGTGGCGCGCACCATCGCGACTCGGCGCTGCTCCGCACCGCCCGCGGCGACGTCGATGCCGCGCGTCGCCTCCGAGCGCTGCGCGAGGACGCGGTCGAGATCGGCCCGGGCGAGACGCACACGGTCCGCCGACTCGTCGCGCTGCTGACTGGCGACGGCGCCCGCGACATGGAGCGCTTCAATCCGCGGGGCGTCCCGCTCTGCCGCCGAGAGGAGCGTGCGCATCCGGTCCTCTTCGGCCGCGAGGCGGTGCAGGGATGCGCGCGCAGCGGCCACCCCCGTCTGGGCCGAGCGCAGGTCCGCTTGGGCCTGATCGGTCTCGAGTCGCGCGAGCTCCTGTCCGAGCGTGACGCGCGCGCCCTCCTCGACGAGCACCTCGCTCAAGCGGCCCACGAGGTCGAAGCCGACGGCAGCCTCGCGCTGACTCTCGATGGTCCCGCGCCCGAACGCCTCTTGGACGACGAGGCCGCGCTCGAGGCGGACGACCTCGACCGGAATGGGCGCCCAGAGTCTGAACCAGGCAAACAGGAGCGCGCCGACTGCTGGCAGGAGGAACCACAGGCTCTTGCGGGCGAGCCCGAGAGCCCGACCGACGGTCGCCGAGATGGCCATGGTGGCGTGCTTTCTGCTGGGACTTGACTGGCGACGGTGGAGGAGCTGAAACAGCTACTTGCCGAGAAGCTCCGTCTGGATGATCTCGTCGTGATAAAGCTCGCCCCGAAAGCCAACGACGCGCTCGACCTCTTTTCCCTTACGGACGTAGAGCACCGTGGGTGTACCACGAACGCCGAGGCGCTGGGCCGCGCGGGGTGCCTGTGAGGCGTTGAGCTCCGCGACGCGCACGCGGCCCTCATACCGCTTCGTCAGGCTGACCACGACGGGCTCGAGTTGCTTGCAGGGCGCGCAATTGGGGCCCCACACATCGAGCATCACGGGGAGCGACGCGCGCAGCACTTCAGCCTCGAAATTCGAGTCGTCGATGTGAAGCGGCAGGACCTGCGGGCCGAGACCGAGGAGCTTGGCGAGGAATCCCATGACCGTTGGAGCCAGGTGCGGCGTCGAACGGTTCGCGGCGCCGGCGGCGTGTGCGCTTCGACAGCCCGCGCCGCCGTTGGGGGGAGGGGGCGTGTCATCCTTGCCGACGATGCCTCCGCAGACGCCCGCCTCCGCCGCTCGTGCCGCAGAAGATTCCTCGTCCGAGCGCCTGATCGAGCACATTCGGGAGTCGACCATCGGCGACGACCGCGTGATCGATGGGCCCTACGGCGCCCGTCGCGTGACGTACGCCGACTATACGGCGTCGGGGCGTTCGCTCGCGTTCGTCGAGGACTTCATGCGCAGCGAGGTGATGCCGCTCTACGCGAACACGCACACCGAGACGAGCGGCACCGGGATGCAGACGAGCCGCTTCCGGGAGGAGGCGCGCGAGCTGATCCGCCGCGCGGTCGGCGGGACGGACGAGGACTGCGTCATCTTCACGGGCTCAGGCGCGACGAGCGCGATTCACAAGCTCGTTGGGGTGCTGAACCTCAACCTCCCCGCGGACCTCGACGCGCGCTACCAACTGCGCGCGCACATCCCAGCGAACGAGCGCCCCGTGGTGTTCATCGGGCCCTACGAGCATCACTCGAACGAGCTTCCCTGGCGGGAGTCGATCGCCGACGTCGTCACGATCGACGAGGACGCCGACGGCATGATCGACCTCGCGCTGCTCGAGCGGGAGTTGCTCGCGCACGCGGGCCGTCCCCTGCGGATTGGCAGCTTCTCGGCGGCGTCGAACGTGACGGGCATCGGCTCGGACGTGAGGGCGGTGACGGCGCTGCTCCACGCGCACGGCGCGCTCGCGTTCTGGGACTACGCGGCTGCGGGGCCTTATGTGGAGATCGAGATGACGCCGCCCGGGGAGAGCGCGCTCGCGCTCGACGCGATCTTCCTCTCGCCCCACAAATTCATCGGCGGGCCTGGCACGCCGGGCGTCCTCGTCGCCAAGCGCAGGCTCTTCGCCAACCGGGTCCCGACGATGCCGGGCGGCGGCACGGTGCACTACGTCGGACCGCGGAATCATCGCTATCTCGAGGACCCTACGCACCGCGAGGAGGGCGGCACGCCCGCGATCCTCGAGTCGATCCGCGCCGGGCTCGTCTTTCAGCTGAAGGGGGCGGTCGGTCACGAGGCGATTCGCGCACACGAGGAGTCGTTCATCACTCGGGCGATCGAGTCTTGGCGCGCGAACCCGAACCTGCGGATTCTCGGGAATCAGGGCGCGTGGCGGCTGTCGATCCTGTCGTTCCTCGTCACGCACGGGGACGGCTTCCTGCATCACAACTTCGTCGTCGCGCTCCTCAACGATCTCTTTGGCATTCAAGCGCGCGGCGGGTGTAGCTGCGCGGGACCATACGGGCACAGGCTGCTCGGCATCGACCTGACGACCTCCGAGAGCTTCGAGTGCGCCATCGTGGAAGGGGCGGAGGGCATCAAGCCCGGCTGGGTGCGCGTCAACTTCAACTATTTCATCAGCGAGACCGTGTTCGAGTATCTCCTCGCGGCGGTGCACCTGGTCGCGACGGAGGGCTGGAAGCTCCTGCCGCACTACACGTTCGACGTCGCGACGGGCGCTTGGCGACACTCGACTCGCCGCAGCGTCGCGGCGCTCAGCCTCGGGAACGTCAGCTATCAGGGGGGGCGCATGACCTACCGAGCGCGGCACGTGACGGAGCCCGAGTGGGCGCTCGCGGGCTATCTCGAAGACGCGCGGCGCGTGCTCGACGAGGCGGTCTGCGACTTTCAGAGCGGCGCGTACGTCCCGCCGACCGCCGCGGCGGCGCCGCTCTCCGCCGACCTCGAGCGCCTCCGCTGGTTTCCGCTGCCCGCGGAGGTGCTCGCGGAGTTGCAGGGACGGGAGCCGGACTCCGCGCTCACGCCGATTCACCTGAAATAGCCGACCTCCCCGCAGCCTCTTGAATCCTTTGGAGCTCGACCTGGCTCTCTCGACATGATGCTTGCAGTAGGCTCCGAAGAGAAGCGCACCCCGGCGAAGGCGCCTGCCGCGCGGGCGGGACTGTTCGCGCGCTTTCGGCGCTGGCTCGCCGCGTGGATCACGGACGTCGAGTATCGCCTGCGCGTGTCGAGTCCGTTCACGCATGGCAAGGGCGGAGCGCGCGTGTTCTACCCGGGTTGCTCGCTGACCGCCGCCGACCCGGCGCTCGTGCTCCGCGCCTACGAGTGGTTGCGCGCGCGGGACCCGAGCGTGGTGCTGTGGTCCGATTGCTGCGGGATGCCGCTCGAGAAATTCTCGACCCCCCAAGCAGCGGAGCGCGGCCGCGAACGCACGCGCCGATTGCTCCGCGAGTCGAAGACCACGGAGCTCATCACCGCTTGCGGGAATTGCACGGTGCAGTTCAACTCGTTGGGTGTGGAAGGGCTTCAGCTGACCTCGCTCTATGGGCTCCTCGCCGAGGAGGAGTGGGCGCCGCGCGAGCGCCTCGGTCCGGCCATCGTTCACCACCCTTGCTCGGCGCGGATCGACAAGTCGCAGCAGACGCACTTCCGCGCGCTCGCTGACCGTCTGCACCTCACGGTGCTCAACGCCGACGACACCAAACATCCGCTCGCGTGCTGTCTGATCAAGACGCCCTCGGCGATGGCGAAGCGGGAGGCCCTCGCGGGCAGCACGCTGATCACGTATTGCGCGCACTGCACGATGGCGTTTCAGCAGGACGTCCCGACTCGGCACGTGCTGCAAGAGACCTTCGGAACCTCCGACGAACGCTGGAAACCGCGCGGCAAGGTCAGTCGCTTCCTCCAGTATCGCCGGTTCGCGCAGTTGGCCCGCACCTCGGCGGGCACCCGCAGATCGTGGGCAGTCTTTGCGCTGCTGCTCCTCGTCGCGCTCGCTGCCTTCGGGCTCGCCACTCGCGAGGTCGGCTTGGGAGCGCGCGCGCTCGCGCTCGTGTCGTGGAGTCGCGGCGCGGGTCTGTTCGGCGCGGCCGCCTACGCAGGGGCGTACGTCGGCTCGACGCTCGTGCTCCTGCCCGCATCGCTGCTGACGCTCGGCGCAGGCTTCGCGTGGGGCCCGGTGCTCGGGGTAGCCATCGTCTCGCCGGTCAGCGTGCTCGCCGCGACGGGCGCCTTTCTGCTGGGGCGTGGCCTCTTGCGCGGCTGGGTCGAGCGGAAGGTCGCGGGGGACCCGCGCTTCGTCGCGATCGACCGCGCGGTCGGCGAGCGCGGACTGAGGCTCGTGCTCCTGCTGCGTCTGTCGCCCATCTTCCCCTTCAATCTGCTGAACTACGCGCTCGCGCTGACG
>CAIUAC010000378.1 GCA_903896985.1 uncultured Sandaracinus sp. | reverse complement strand
GCCTCCAGATCGCCGACAACATCCGCGGCAACGGCGACGGCGCCGTGCAGCGCGGGGAGGCGCTGACGATGTACCTCCACGTGAAGAACGTCGGCCAAGGCGCGAGCCGCGAGGGCCAAGCGAACCTCGGCAACCTGAGCGGCGCGGGCGTCCTGCTCCGCGATGGGCGCTTCACGCTGCCGGCGCTCGCGCCCGGCGCGACGCACGACGTCGCCTTCACCTTCGAGGTGCTCTCCGACTTCGAGGCGGACGAGGCGAAGGTCGAGGTCAGCCTCGTCGACGTCGCGCTCCGCGAAGGCGTGAGCGAGAAGGTCACCATCCCGGTCGGCGCCGCAGCCTCCCGCGCGCCCCAAGCGCACGCCGGCCACATCACCCTCGCCGACGGGACTGCGCTGCGCGGCACGCCGGCGGCCGACGGCACCGTGCTCGGGACCGTCCGCGGAGGCGCCTTCGCGACCGACTCGCAGGCCACGCTCGGCGCCTTCACGCGCGTCAACCTCGGCGGCGGTCGGCCGGCGTGGGTCGCGACCTCGGCCGTCGCGACGACGGGCACGGGCGGGCGCATCGTCGAGGAGTACGAGCACACTCCCCCGCTCCTCGCGGTGGACTTCGGCAACCTGCTCGTCACGCGCGAGGCGGTCCTCCCGCTGACCGGCCACGCGACCCACCCGTCGCGGATCGCCGACATGTACATCTTCGTCGGCTCGCGGAAGGTCTTCTTCCAGTCGAACCGCGGAGTCGCCAACCCGCGCGAGATCGCCTTCCACACCCAGATTCCGCTCCATGGCGGGACGAACTACGTGACCGTGGTCGTCCGGCACGACGACAACGTGATCGGCCGAAAGACCTTCGTGGTCCGTCGAGACGGGCCAAACGGCGAGATTCTCGAAGCCCCGCGCTTCGAGACGGACGAGCTCGGCGACGAGAGCGACGGCATGCTCGACGAGTGATCGTGCCGCGTAGGCCTGGCGGGCCCCTCGGCCCGCCGCCACGCTTTACACGCTCTGTCAAGAGTGGTATTCGCTGCCTGGTTACGGGAAACCCCGGGACTTCGTGGGGGGCACGTGGCCACCAGTAAGCCAAAGAAGACCGCGAGCAAGCCTGCGCGGGAGACCGTTCTGCCGAAGTCGGCGAACAGAACCGCGCCCTCGGCGGCCAAGAAGACGGCCCAGAAATTGTCCTCGAAAGCATCTCCCGCGAAGGCCAAGAAGCCAGCCAAGCCCGCGGAATCGAAGAAGAAGTCTCCCGCAGCGAAGGCTGCCCCCGCCAAGGGTTCCGCGGCGAAGGCCGTGCCTGCCAAGGGCGCGCCGGCAAAGGCCGCGCCTGCGAAGGCCGCGCCTGCGAAGGCTGCGTCGGCCAAGGCCGCGCCGCCCGCGATCGGCACGCCAGCGAAGGCTGTCCCGACGGCTCCGGTGCGCGGCACGCCCGGGCAGATCATCCCCTCGCCGTCGCGCACTCCCGCCCGCGCCCCCGCCGGCGCAGAGGAGCTGAAGGCGAAGATCGGCGCCCTCTACGCCGCGACGAGCAACATCAAGGCGCTCAAGCGGTCCATGAGCAAGAGCTTCTGGGAGATCGGCCGCATCCTCGGCGAGATCCAAGAGAAGAAGCTCTACGAGGTGAAGGGCTACGGCTCCTTCGAAGCGTTCATCGAGCGCGAGATCGACCTCGGCAAGCAGCTGAGTCTTCGCCTCGTGCGCCTCACCCATGTGTTCGTGCGTGAGGCGGCGCTGAGCGTCGGCTACGACCGTTCGGTCGCGGGTCTCGCGGCGTTCGACGGCGAGACGGACGTTCTTTCGAGCTCCCCGTCCGTGGGTACGACGAGCGCTTCGACCGGCTCGTCGACCGGTCGGCAGATGCTCCCGCCCCACAAGGTATGAGCGCGGCTGACCTCGCGCGCGCAGCGGACTCGGCGCCGCTCCGGTCGTGATTGCCCTGCTCTTCGCGCTGCTCTGCGTAGCAGCGAACGCGTTCTTCGTCGCCGCCGAGTTTGCCCTCGCGAAGGTGCGACCGACGTCGCTCGACGCGCTCGCGCGCGCGGGCGACGCGAAGGCGAAGCGTGCCCTCGGCGTCACCCGCCGCCTCGATGCCTACCTCACCGCGACGCAGATCGGCATCACGCTCGCGTCGCTAGGGCTCGGCTCGCTCGAGCCTGAGCTGGCGTCCGCCATCGCGCCGACCCTCCAGGCCATCGGCGCGTCGCCCCCCGTCGTGCACGGCGTCTCGCTCACGCTGACGTTTGGCTTCATCACGATCCTGCACATCGTGCTCGGCGAGCTCGTCCCGAAGTCCGTGGCGATCGCGCAGCCCGAGAACGTCGCCCGTCACACCGCGTTCTGGCTGATCGGCTTCTTCTGGCTGATCTTCCCCGCGCGGGTCGTCCTGAACGCCATCTGGAACTTCACGCTTCGGCTCGTGGGTTTGCCCCCGACCGAGCACGCGGAGGGCAAGCTCTCGCTCGAGGAGCTGCGCCTCGTCGTGAGGGCGTCGCTCGGCGCCGAGGGCGAGAAGAAGCGCGAGCTGCTCGAGCGCGTGCTCCGCGGCACCGACCGACCGCTGCGCGCGGTGATGGTTCCGCGCGTCGACATGACGACGCTCTCGCTCGAGGACGACTTCCAGAGCGTGCTCGAGCAGGTGCGGCGGCACGGCTTCAGCCGCTATCCGATCGCCGAGCACGGGGATCCGGACAAGGTCGCGGGCTACGTCTACGTGAAGGATGTGCTGATGGCGGCGAGGCCGCCGCGCGACGGGCTGCGCGGGCTCAAGCGCGACGTGCTCTTCGCGCCGGAGTCGCTCACCGTGGGTGAGCTGCTCGGGCAGTTTCAGCGCACGAAGATCCCCATCGCGATCGTCGTCGATGAGTACGGCGGCACGAGCGGGCTCGTCACGCTCGAGGACGTCGTCGAGGAGATCGTCGGCGAGCTGCAGGACGAGCACGACTTCGAGCAGCCGCGCATCACGCGCCTCGAGAACGGCACGGTCGTCGTCGACGGCTCGCTGCCGTTCGACGAGCTCGCGATCGAGGGGCTCGAGCTGCCGGCGCGCGAGGGCGGCGAGACCATCGGCGGCTACGTCGTCGCGGCCCTCGGGCGTCTCGCCCACCCGGGCGACCGCGTGCGCCTCGGCGGCTGGGACGCGGTCGTCGAGGACGTGCGCCGCCGTCGAGTGAACCGCGTGTCGTTCGTGCTCGCGACGGCGACCATGCCGCCGCCCCCGCTGACGCCGCCGCCGCCGAGCGAGGACGAGGACGGCTGAGGTCGCCTCCGCTACTCGAGCGGCGAGGCGATCGAGAACAGATCCGCGAAGCGCTCGACCCCCGGTGGAAGCGCCCCGTTCGTCCGGCGATGCGCCCAGAGGACCGGCGCGAGCAGGTCGATGGCGTAGCTCATCGGCATCTCCTCGAAGCGCAGATCCGAGGGCAGGCGCGACACATGCGCCGACGCCGCCGAGTCGTCGACGAGCGGATCGAAGAGCGAGTGCGTGACGCCCGCGTCGCGCCGCCAGGCGAGCCCGAGCACCTCGACGAAGGTGCCATGCAGCGGCCGCACGAGGAGCACGCCGCCGCGCAGCTCATCCCCAGCGACGAGCGCGCGCGCGCCGACCGTGGACTCGAGCCCGATGCCGCCCTCGGCGCTGATCGCGTTCGCGATGGCGCGGGCGACCTCCGCGTCCTCCTCGACGGCGAGCAGCGGCGCGAGCGCGGCCGACGCCGAGATGCCCTCCGCGCGCGCATCGGCGACGACGGCCTCGACAATCTTCGCGCGAGCGATCAAGTCGAGCGAACTGTAGGCGAGCGCGAGACCGCGCGCGGCGGCCGGATCGCGCGCAGCCGCCGCGAGCAGCGCGCCAAACGGACCGGCGCGACCGCGACCAGTGTTCGCCAGCGGAGGTCGCGGGCCGCGGTTGCCAGGGTTGGACACAGGCGCGCTCTGTACTCGATCCGCGTCGGCCGGGAAAGGCTTGACGCACTCGGTCGCGCGCGTGTACTTCCAGGGCTCTGCGATGGCCAGCGAAGCGGACGCGATCGTCAAAGAGTACCAGGGGCTGGTGCGCAGCATCGCGCACAAGATGCGGGCGCAATTCGACCTGAACTGCGACCTCGACGACCTCGTCGCGTTCGGCAATCAGGGGCTGCTCGAAGCGATGTCGCGCTTCGATCCGACGCGCGGCGTGCAGATGAACACGTTCGCGTATTACCGCATCCGCGGAGCCGTCCTCGATGGCGTGCGGCGCATGGCGTACCTGCCGCGCCGCATCCACCACAAGGTGCGCGAGGCCGAGGCGCTCGACCTCGTCACCGAGCCGATCGGCGAAGCGCGCGCGGCGACGCCGGAGGCCAAGGCCGACCTCGAAGCCACGGCCCAGACCCTCGACGACGCCTTGTCGCGCGTAACGGCCGGTTTCCTGATGTCGGCCGTCGGCCAGGGCGAAGACGACCAGCCTGAGACTCCGGAAGCGGAGCTGATCGCCGCCGAGACACGGGCGCGCGTCACGCGCGCGCTCCAGGGCCTGCCCGAGCGCGAGCGCGCGCTGGTGCAGGGCTTCTACTTCGAGGGGCGGCAGTTCGACGAGGTCGCGGCCGAGCTCGGCATCTCCAAGAGCTGGGCGAGCCGCCTCCACGCCAAGGCCCTCGACGTGCTGCGCGACGTGCTGGCGCCCGACGCCTGAGCGGCGCCCAGCCCACGGCGACCGATCCCACACAACCGCGCGAGCGACCGGCCGAAGAGGGTGCGTCTTTCCCTCTGGAGGTCCGCCGTGTCCGATCCCATCTCCCGCGCAGCACGTCCGTCCATCACGCCCGCGTCATCCATCCGCGCCGACCTCGAGCGCACCGGGCCCAGCGCCGCGCCGCGGCCCGCG
>CAIUAC010000377.1 GCA_903896985.1 uncultured Sandaracinus sp. | reverse complement strand
GCGACGCGGCGCCTCCCGTTGCGACGCGGCGCCTCCCGTTGCGACGCGGCGCCTCCCGTTGCGACGCGGCGCCTCCCGTTGCGACGCGGCGCCTCCCGTTGCGACGCGGCGCCTCCCGTTTGCGGGCCGCGCGAGGGCAGCTATCGTCGCGCGCGGAGGATTCCGACATGCCGAGCTTGCAGGGAAAGACGCTCTTCATCACCGGCGCGAGCCGCGGTATCGGGCTCGCCATCGCCAAGCGCGCCGCGCGAGACGGCGCGAACATCGTGATCGCGGCGAAGACCGCCGAGCCTCATCCGAAGCTGCCGGGCACGATCTACACCGCGGCGAAGGAGATCGAGGAAGCCGGCGGCAAGGCGCTGCCGCTCATCTGCGATATCCGCTTCGATGATCAGGTGTATGCCGCAGTCGCGAAGGCCGTCGAGACCTTCGGTGGAATCGACGTCTGCGTGAACAACGCGAGCGCCATCAACCTGAGTGGCACGCTCGACACTCCGATGAAGCGCTACGACTTGATGCACGGCATCAACACGCGCGGCACTTTCCTCACTTCGCAGGCGTGTGTCCCGCATCTGCTGAAGTCGAGCAATCCACACATCCTCAATCTCTCTCCGCCGCTCGCGATGGAGGAGCGTTGGTTTGCGCCGCACGTCGCCTACACGATGGCGAAGTTCGGGATGAGTATGTGTGTGCTGGGAATGGCTGGAGAGTTCCGCAAGCAGGGGATTGCGGTCAACGCGCTCTGGCCGCGCACCGTGATCGCGACCGCCGCCGTGCAGAACCTGCTCGGCGGGGACTCGACGATGAGCGGCGCGCGGACTCCTGAGATCATGGGCGATGCGGCCTATGCCGCGCTGACGACGCCGAGCCGCGAGCTGACCGGACGCTTCCTCATCGACGAGGACTTCCTGCGCGAGCGGGGAGTGACGGACTTCTCGCAGTACAGCGTCGTGCCCGGCGCGGAGCTGATCGAGGACTTCTTCCTGCCGGCGAAGTAGCGCGCGCTCACTCGCGGTCGAAGGGCACGACCTCGACGCTCGCGATGCCGTCGAGCGCGGCGAGCCCCGCTTGGACGTCGCTCGCGGTCGCGACCATCACGATCGCGAGGTCGTCCCGCGAGAGGCGCGCGCGAACGGCCGCGTTCGCCTGCTCGAGCGTCACGGCGCGCACGCGCTCGACGTAGCGCTCGAAGTAGTCGCGCGGCAGCCCGAGCAGCTCGACCTCGAGGCGCTGCTCGAGGCGCTTGCTCGCGGTGTCGACCTCGAAGGCGTAGCTGTTCGCCAGATAGTCCTGCGCGAAGCGGAGCTCGTCGGCGGTGATGCCGTCGCGCAGCAGCGTGTCGAAGAGCTCGAGCTCGAGGCGGACGCAGCTCACCGCGTCGGCGGCGGCGGGGAACGTCCACATCAGCCAAGCGTCGCGCTGACGGTCGACCGACAATCGGCTGTACGCGCCGTAGCTCCAGCCGCGGACGCTGCGAATCTCTCGCATCAGGCGCGCGGTGAAGGTGCCGCCGAAGACCGTGTTCGCGACGACGAGCGGGAAATGATCGGCGTCGCGCGGGCGCGTGCCGAGGCCGCCGATGTAGACCTGTGTTTGAGTGCGACCGGGCTTGTCGACGAGGACGACGCGACGACCTCGGGCCATGCGCGTCGCCGCGACGTCCGCCGAGGGAGCGTCGCCTTCGCGCAGCACGCTGAAGTAGCGGGCGACGAGGTCGCGCGCCTCGTGCTCGTCGACATCGCCGGCGAGCCCGAGCAGGGTGTTGCGCGCGACGTAGTGCGTCGCGAAGTGCCGGAGGATCGACGTGCGATCGATCGCGGCGACGGAGCTCGCGGTGCCGAGCACGGCGCGCCCGTAGGGATGCGCGCCGAACACGGCGCGACGGAACTCGCGCGAGGCGAGCCCGCGGTCGTTGTCTCGGAGCTCGATGATGTCGGCGAGCGTCTCGCGCTTGACCTGCGCGAGGTCGGCGGCGCGGAAGGCGGGCTGCGTGACGAGCTCCGCGAGGAGCGCGAGAAATGGGCCGACGTTGCGCTTGATGACGGAGCCGCTGAAGCGCGTGTAGCTCGCGGCGGTCTCGATGCCGAGCGTGCCGCCGAGCGCGTCGATGCGCTCTTCGACCTCGGCTGCGCGCAGCCGACGCGTGCCCATTCGGACCATGCGCGCCGTCATGCGCGCGACGCCCTCTCGGCCCGGCGGGTCGTACGCGCTGCCGGTGCGCAGCGTCAGCTGGAAGTCGACCATCGGGAGCTGATGGCTCTCTTCGACGAGCACGACCGTGCCGGACTCCATGACGAAGCGCTCTCGGCGCGGCGCGGTCTGCGCGCGCGCGGCCACGGCGGACGCGCTCACGAGGGCGACGGCGGACGCGCCTGCTGCGGCTGCGCCGAGCGTCTTTGCGAGCTTCTTGCCGAGCTTACGAATGGTGCGTTTGGCCACGTGCGAGTCACTCCGCTCCGGCTGCTGCGGAGTCGTCTGCGCCGTCGTCCGAGTCGGCGGCGTCGGGCTCGGCGGTGCCGTCCGGCAGCACGATGACGGTCGTGCGCCGCCGCGCCTCGAGCACGCGACGCGCGACGCGCTGCACGTCCGCGGCGGTCACGCGCCGGACCTCCTCGAGGCGACCGAAGACGCGCGCCGGATCGCCGAGCACGGTCTCGTAGAAGCCGATCTGCTCCGCCTTGCCGCTCGCCGTCTCCATCCCCTGCAGGAAGCCGAGCTCGAGGCGATTCTTGGCCTTGTCGAGCTCCGCGTCGGAGACGAGCTCGTCGCGGAGCCGCGCGGACTCTTGCTCGATGACGGCCAGCGCCTCGCCGGACTCGTGCCCTTCGCGCATGGAGACCCAGATCTCGTAGAGCCCCGCGTCGCGGAACGGCGCGACGGCGCCGCGCGTCTCGGCGGCAAGCTCGCCCTCGCTGACCAGCGCGCGGTACAGGCGCGAGGAGCGCCCGCCGAGCAGGATCTCGTTGAGGATCGTCAGCACCGCGTGGTCGTAGTCGCCGAACGCAGGCGCGCGATAGCCGAGCTGAAGCTTCTCGGTCGGGGTCGGGCGCCGCATCGTCACGCGGCGCTCGGCGCGCTGCGCGGGCTCTGCGGCGGGCGCCTCTGTCGGGATGCGCGCGGGGCGGAGGCGTCCGTAATTCTCTCGGATGACGCGCAGCGCCGCCGCTTCGTCGACGTCCCCGGCGAGCACGATCGTCGCGTTGTTGGGCGCGTAATACGTCCGATAGAAGGCGCGACAATCGGCCGTGGTGAAGCCCTCGATGTCCTGCCTCCAGCCGATGGTGGGCCAGTGATACGGGTGCGTACGGAACGCGAGCTTGTAGAGCTCCTCGTTCGCGGAGCCCTCGACGTC
>CAIUAC010000376.1 GCA_903896985.1 uncultured Sandaracinus sp. | reverse complement strand
CCGAGCTCGTCCCGGCCCCCGAGAAGAAGCCGCCGCGTTCGCGCCTTGGCCGTCATCCCGGGCGCGGCGCGCTCGCGGCGCACCTGCCGCGCGTCCCCGACGTCTCTCGCGTGACGCCCGAGCGCCGGATCTGCCCGCTCTGCGGCCTAGGTGTGTGTCGGGAGAAAGTCTCGCGGAAGATCTCGGCCACGATGCGGGGACCCGACCGGGCTGAGGATTTGATGCCCACCCCCCGTCCGTGCTCGGCGCTGCGCGCCTGCGCGCGGCCGGCCCCTCCCAAATCGCCGGCTTCGCCGGCTCAGGGAGGGGTGCGCACCGCGGCTCAGGCGGCTCGCGGCAAGCCCGCGAGCGCGCCGCGGGCGCGGAAGAGCTTCAGGACGTTGTGCGTGAGGGCGATGATGCTGAACTCGGCGCTCGCCGCCTCGAGCCCACGCAAGAGCAGACGCCTGAGCCCGCGCGCCTCCTTGATCTGGCCGAAGACCGGCTCGACGATCGCCTTGCGCCTCTTGTAGTGAGCCCGCCCTTCGGGGCTCGAGAGCTTGATGCGCATGCGCTGCGCGGCCGAGTCGCTGTCGCCGATCGCCTCGGCATTCGTCGCGGTCCCATGCTTCTGCCGCTCGGGTGGCACCAGCAGGTTCGTCGCGGCGAGCGCGGGATGCTCGACATTCTGCTCGCTGAAGTAGCCCGTATCGGCCGACGTGATCTCCGCGCTCTGTCCGACGTTCGCCGTGATCGCCTCGGCCATGGGAACGAGCTGACGCTTGTCGTTCGTCGACTGCGTCACGAGCACCGCCACGATCACCTGCGCCTCGGCATCGACGGCGATCTGCGCGTTGTAGCCCTGCACGAAAGCGCCCTTGTTGGCGCCGTCCGGCATGATGCGCGACTCGGGATCGGTGAAGTTTCGCTGCGCTTTCGGCTCGGGCTTCGCCTCTTCGGGATCCGGCGCCTTCGGCTCCGCGCCCCGCGCCTTCTTCCCCGTCTCCGCCTCGTGACGCGCGCGCTCCGCAAGCTTCTCGGCCACCTCGGCCGCCTTCGCCTCGGCCCTCTCCTTCGCCTCGCGCTCGAGCTCCGCCTTCGCCTCGCGGATCTTCTGCAGTCGGCTCTCGCGGCGCCGAAGCTCCTCGGGCAGCTCGTCGCCGCGCTTGCCCTTGCCATGCTGCGCGTCTTCTTCGGAATCGACGCGCGCCGCCTCTTCGAGCAGCGCCTGGATCTCCGCCTCGAGCTTCTTCTCGGCCTCGCTCATGCGGCCGTAGCTCATCGCCTTGTGCTTCGAGGCGTTGGCCTTGAACTTCGAGCCATCGATGGCGATGTGGCCGAGCTTCACCAACCCCGCCTTCTGGCAGAGCCTCAGAACTTGCATGAACAGACCGGCAAGCGCTGTCAGGTGCTGCTTGCGGAAATCCGCGATCGAGTCGTGGTCAGGGTGCTGATTGCCCGTGAGCACCCGGAACGCCACGTCCTCGTACGTCGCCCGCTCGATGCGCCGCGACGACGGCTTGCCGACGCAGTACGCGTACAGCAGCAGCGCCACCATCATCGCCGGGTGGTAGCCCGCGCGGCCCCGAGGGTCCTTCGCGTCATAGACCCGCTCGATCGCCGACAGATCGAGCTCCGCGACGACATCGAGAAGGAACCGCGCCAGGTGTCCTTCGGGCAGCCACTCGCGCATGTCGGGCGGCAGCAGCAGACGCTGCTCGAGGTTGTAGGGCAGGTAGCTCTTCGCCATCTCCACAACTAGACGCGCCACGCCGTCGAAACGGATCGGTGGGCTCGTCTTTTTTCCCGACACACACCTAGCCGCGCCGATCACCGCGGCTCTCGGACCGCCGGCGTCCGCGCCCCAGCGGGCGCTTGCGCGCGCCCACGGCGGGGTCGTTCGGCCGGCGAGTCGCCGCCGCCCAGCGGGGGCTTGCGCGCGCATTCCGTGCGTCGTTCGACCCGCGCGTCGCCGCCGCCCGCAGGCCGCCT